>NZ_JBMDXT010000584.1:0-8314 GCF_048594475.1 Nakamurella sp.
ACCATCTACCGGCTCCCGATCCTGGCCCACGCCCGGGACGTCGAGGGGGCCCGCGAGCAGGTGGCCACCACCGTCATCCACGAGATCGCACATCACTTCGGCATCGACGACGACCGGCTGGACGAGCTCGGCTGGGCCTGATCGCGCGGCATCGCGACACCACCGACCGTAGGCTCGGTGGGTTCGAGACGCCTGCGCGAGGAGCCGCCCATGCCCACCATTGCCGTCGTCGGTGAAGTCGTCGCGGACGCCGTGCTGCCCCCGGACGGGATCGTCGACGGCGCGGCGCACCTGGCCGTCCACCCCGGCGGCGGGCCGGCCAACACCGCGGTCGCACTGGCCCGGCTCGGCAGCACCGCCCGGTTCGCCGCCCGGATCTCCGGGGGCGCGCTGGGGGCGCTGTGCCGGGCCAAGCTGGAGGCCTCGACGGTCGACCTGAGTGCGTCCGAGAATGCCGTCGAGCCGGCCACCCTGGCGATCGCCCGGCTGGACGCCGGCGGCGCGGCCTCGTACGAGTTCTACACCGACGGCACCGCCGATTGGGCCTGGACCGACGCGTCGCTGGCCAAGCTGATCGACGGCCCGTTCGGCGCCCAGTCCCCGCCGGTTGCGCTGCACACCGGGTCGCTGGCCCTGGCCCTGCAGCCCTCCGGCCAGGTGATCGAGAACCTGCTGGCCCGCGCCCGGCCGGCGATGACCACCTCGGTGGACCCCAACCTGCGCCCGCTGCTGGTGCCCGTCGCCTCCTACCGGCTGTGGATCGACCGGTGGGCCGGGCTGGCCGACATCCTGCGCCTGTCCGAGGACGACCTGGATCTGCTGTGGCCCGGGTGGACCCCGGAGCAGGCGGCCACCCACCTGCACGCCTGCGGGGTGCCGCTGGCCGTGGTCAGCCTCGGCGGGGACGGCGCCTTCGCCTCGCTGCGCGGCGAGCAGGTCCGGGTCCCGATCGCCCCGACCACGCTGGTCGACACGGTCGGCGCCGGCGACTCGTTCCACGGCGGCCTGCTGCACTTCCTGGCCGAGGGCGGCTACCTGGGCGGGCGGCTGGAGACGCTGACGCCGGCCGCGCTGACCGATGCCCTCACCTTCGCCTCGCGGGTGTCGGCGATCAACTGCTCCCGGGCGGGCGCCAACCCGCCGTGGGCCAGCGAGCTGGGCTGAGCCGCAACGCGACACGAACCCGGCCGACACATCCCCGCCGACCCCCGGCGCTACGGTCCGACGCAGCGACACGGACGCAGACGCCGGCAGACAGGGGTACGCGGATGGCCATCGGTTGGAAACCCGTCGGGATCGACACGCCCCTGCCGGTGGGCACACCGGTCAAGCCGGACGAGCGGCTGAGCTGGCCCAAGACCATCGGCGTCGGCGCCCAGCACGTGGTGGCGATGTTCGGGGCCACCTTCGTCTTCCCGATCATCATGGGCCTCGACCCGAATTTGGCGATCCTGATGTCCGGGGTCTGCACGATCCTGTTCCTGCTGATCGTCTCCGGGCGGGTGCCCTCGTACCTGGGCACCTCGGCCAGCTTCGTCGGGGCGGTGGTGGCGATCCGGGCGGCCGGCGGCACCACGGCCAACGTGACCGGCGCGATCCAGGTCGCCGGCCTGACCCAGGCGAACGTCGGGCTCCACGTGAACTTCGTGGGCGGGCCGACGGTGCGGCGGGTGCAGCCGCCGGTGGTCAGCGGCGCCGTCGTCATGCTGATCGGCTTCAACCTGGCACCGGTGGTCGCCGGCGTCTACTGGCCGCAGGACCCGGGCGTGGCGTTCACCGTCATGGCCTTCACCATCCTGGCCGCGGTCGCCTTCCGCGGGTTCTTCGCGCGGATCGCGGTGTTCCTGGCCCTGATCTTCGGGTTCGTCCTGTCCTGGGTGCTGGACGCGGTGCTCGGCCCGATCACGTCGGCCACCGGGACCGGCGAGGTCACCACCCACCTGCGGGTGGACCTGTCCGGGGTGCAGGACGCCGCCTGGTTCGGGCTGCCGACGCTGCACGCCCCGGAGTTCCAGCTGCAGTTTATCCTGCTCGCCCTACCCGGCGTGATCGCGTTGATCGCGGAGAACACCGGACACGTGCGGGCGGTCTCGGAGATGACCGGCGAGAACCTGGACCCGTACCTGGGCCGGGCGCTGTTCGCCGACGGGTTCGGCACCGCCCTGTCCAGCGCGATCGGCGGGTCCCCCACCACCACCTACGCGGAGAACATCGGCGTCATGGCCGCCACCCGGGTGTACTCGACCGCCGCGTACTACGTGGCCGCGGCGGTGGCCATCCTGCTCGGCCTGATCCCGAAGTTCGGCGCGCTGGTCAGCGCGACCCCGGGCGGCGTGCTCGGCGGCATCACCGTCGTGCTCTACGGCATGATCGGCCTGCTCGGCGCCAAGATCTGGATCGAGAACAAGGTCGACTTCGGCAACCCGGTCAACCTGGTGCCGATGGCCGCCGCGATCATCATCGGCATCGGCAACGTCACCATGACCTTCGGCAACGACTTCGAACTGTCCGGGATCGCGCTCGGGTCGATCGTCGCGATCGTCGCCTACCACGTGGCCCGGCTCGTCGCGCCGGCGTCGCTGCGCGAGCCGCTGCGCTGACGGCGCCCGGCCGGCGTCACCGGCGAGCCGCGCGCTCGCGCACCAGCTCGGCGAGCCGGGTTCGATCCCGGGCGTGCAAGGTGCTCAGGATCTCCGAGACGTAGTTCGCGACCGTCTTCACCGACAGATCGAGCTCGGCCGCGATCGCGGCGTTCGACAGGCCGTCGACGAGCAGCCCGAGCACCTGACGCTCCCGTGTCGTCAACTCCGGGAAGTCGGTCTCGGGCGGCGCGAACACCGGGACGGAACCGACGGCGCGGGCCCGCGCCGCGATCGTCGACCCCATCACGGTCGATCCGGCCGCCACCGCGCGAATGGCCGCGAGCACCTCGTCCGCACCGCAATCCTTGACCAGGTACCCGTGGGCGCCGGCCGCGACCGCCCGGGCCACGCTCAGCGCGTCGGCGGACATGGTCAGCACGACGATCCGGCTGCCCGGGCTGCGCCGCGCGGCGTCGGCGACGACCTGCTCCCCCGGCCCGTCCGGCAATCCGAGGTCCACGACGATGACATCCGGCCCGGCGGCGAACACCCGGTCGGCCTCCGCCGCGCAGGACGCCTCGGCGACAACCGCCAGGCCGGCCGACTCCAGCAGATTGCGCAGTCCCTCCCGGAACAATGGGTGGTCCTCGACGACACCGACGGTCGTCATGGCGACGCCCCGACCGGGCCGAGGACCGCGGTCAGGGTCGACCCACGCGGCGACGTCGTGAAGTCGACCCGACCACCGCGGCGCTGCACCCGGCGGCGGATCGACGGCAGGCCGATCCCCTCCGGGGCCTGCGAACCGGCCCCGACGCCGTCGTCGGTGACCGTGATCCACACACAGCCCGAGCCGTCGACCCGAACGGTCACCTCGCAGGTCATCGCGGCCGCGTGACGCCGCACGTTCGTCACCCCCTCCTGGGCGATCCGCAGGATGTCGGGCACCAGTTCGTCCGGAACCGGCTCGCATCGGAATCGGACCTCGAGATCATCGTCCCCGGTGCGCAGCCGCTCGACCAGGATCGCCTCCAAGCCCTGGCCGACGACCTCCTCGGGGCGCAGGTCGTAGGAGATCTCTCGAACCCGGCGGACCAGCGCCTGCGTTCCGCTCTCGATCGATTCCAGCATCCGTATCGCGTCCCCCGGCCGATCGCGAACGGTCCGGGCGGCCGCCGTCGCGGTGAAACCCAGACCGGCCAGGGCCGGACCGAGCTCGTCGTGCAGATCGGCGTGCAGACGACGACGTTCGTCGGCCCGGGTGGTCTCCAGCCGGGAACGCGCGAGCTGGGCCTCGCGCGCCGCATCGGCGCCGCGCAGCGCCGGCGCCGCGGCTTCCACGATCCGGTCGAGGATCAGCCGATCGCGCCGGGTCAGCCCGGGTTCGGCCGGACGCGGGCAGACGCGCAGTTCGGCGACGGCGGCGCCGCCGAACTCGACGTCGATCCGCTCGCTCGGCCGCCCGCCCGACCCGCGGGCGGCCAGTAACTCACCGTGCACGAGCACGTGGACGACGGGCACGCCAAGTGCTTCCTGGACCGTGCGGGCGACGGCGTCGCCCACCTGGGCGGGGTCGGGGGCCGACCCCAACCGGGCCGGGAGCGCGGCCAGCGGCCGTTGCGGCCCGCGTGAGTAGGCCAAGGCCGTCCCGATCCGGAGAAATGACCAGCCGGCCGGCAGCACGACCAGACAGGCGGCGGCCGCGGCCGCGCCCGGACCGGCGGCCCCGAGGACCGCGACGTAGGTCGCCGCGGCCACCAGCGCGGTGCCGAACACCGAGATCCCGATCCGGACCAGTTCGTCGACGGGCCCGCGGTCGCCGATCACGATGCCGGCGGCCGCGGCCAGCGGGACCAGCCACATGGCGGCGGTCGACGCGACCAGGTACCTGGGGTCCTCGAACACGGCCGGATCGGCGGCCGGTAGCTGCGCGATCAGCCCGACGCCGATGAAGATGCCGATCGCCGGGAGCAGGCCCAGGACCAGCCACTTGGTGCTCTGCCGCTCCGGGATCGACGAGCGCCGCCGGTACCGCCAGATCTGGCCGGCACACATCGCCCCGAAGGCCGCGATGAAGGCCACCGGGGCGACCGGCCGCAGGGGCGACCACGATTCGGCAACGACGACGGCCGCGGCGGCCAGCAGGGCAACGACGGTCAGTGGCGCGTTGGTCGGGCGACCGGTCGGGAAGATCAACAGCAGCACGATCCAGGCGATCATCGACAGCGCGACCACCCACGGCGGCAGCGGAACGGCCCGCAGCCCGGCGATGGTGACCGCGGCCACCGCGGCCAGGGTCCCCACGACGGACAGTTCCACCACCGGGGCCGCGGGCCACCGAGCGATCGCCCGGAGCGTCAGCACCGCGGCGGGGATCACGGCCGCGGCGACGGCCACCATCATCGCCATTGCCTGCATGCCTCGACGCTAAGGCTGCGCCACGCCGGTCGCTCGGGAATCGAGCCGCAGGGCAACCAGCCCGGCGACGATCGTGCCGCCGATCACCAGCGCGACCACGAACGGCCACATCCCGTCCGGGGCGCCCGGGAGGAACGGCAGCGCGACGGCGCTCCAGGCCTCCACCAGGCGGCTGACGATCACCACCCACACGGCGGCGGGGCGACCCCGCCAGGCCGGCACCAGGACCAGCAGAGTCAGGGCTCCGAATCCGATCAACGCCACGCTCATCCACATCGGCTGCGGGGCAACCCCTTCGTCGAGGCCGATCGTGGGATCGATCGACGAGGTGATCCCGTTGACGAGGTTGAAGATCGCCATCACGGCGGCCAGGACGAGGCCGGTCGACCCGAGGGTCCGTCGCCACCGCCGCCCGGTTTCCTCGCGCCGCGGCTGGAATGTCGAATCGGTCTGAACCATGGGTGCCTGCCCTCCGAGGTCGGCCTGCCGGTTGTCCGGTTCAGCCTCGGCGTCCGGCCCGGCACCCGACCAGGGCATCGGCATCCCAAGGGTCGGGAAGTTCCCGGGAACGCGCGACGGCGCGGTGGCACCGGGCCGCCGTCCAGCGGCGCGGGAGCGGCATCAACCGAGCAACGTGCGCAGCTTGCCCTTCGGGTGCCGGACGACGATCGAGCCGGACTTCTTCACGCCGGTCAGCAGCAGCGTCATGCCGCGGCCGCCGGTGCGCGGATCCACCTTGTTGTGGACGTGACCGCCGCGCATCTGCAGGCCGTCCACCCGGACGGTCGCGCCGACCGGCACGATCAGCTCGGCCGCGCCGCCGTAGTTGGAGCGGAACTCGACGGTGACCGTGCTGGACGCCAGCTGGGCCTGGGTGAAGTCGAGCTTGGTGCTGGCCCCGGTGCCACCGACCACGATCAGCGGCGGCGCGTTCCAGAAGCCCTTGAACGTCCGGGCCCCCCAGCCGAGCAGTTCCAGCACCCCGGCCGCCGGAGCCACGGCGCCGGAGTAGCCGGGCCCCACGGCCGGCACCGGGCGGGTCGCCGCGGCCGCCGCATCGACCGACCGGCCGGCGATCTGGAGGCCGGGCAGGTCGATGAGAACCGCGTTGAGGTCCCGGCGGGTGCGCGCGGCGATGACCTTGCCGCTGCGCTCGGTGTACTCCTCGATGTCGATCAGCCCGTGGCCGGTGGCCTTCTCCAGCAGGGCCAGCACGTGGGCCCGCTCGTCGTCGGAGACCCGCAGGTCGCGGGGGTCGATCGGCGAGGCCATGCGGCCCAGGATAGCCAGGGCGCGGCGGTCAGCGGCCGGCCCGGCGCCGGGGGCCGCCGGGGGGACCGGCGGCCGCCCCCGGCCCGGAGCCGGCGGTCCCGGGGTCCGGGCGGCCGGCGGGGGGGGCGGGCGCGCCCACCGCCGGGTCGACCACGTCGGCCGTCGGGTCGGCGCCGGTCGGATCGCCGCCGGCCGGCCCGTCCGCGGCCCCGTCGTCCAGCCGCGCCCCGCCCAGCGCCCGGCCGGCCCACGACTCCATCAGCCACCCACCGTCCAGGCGGCCGTTCAGGACGATCAGGCCGGTGTTGTGCAGGGGGTGGAACCGCTCGAACAGGTCCCGCCGCACCGCTTCGTCGGCCCCACGGACGGTGGCCCAGGTCCGCAGGACCGCACCGTGCGCGACCAGGGTGACCACGCCATCGTCACCGGCGCGGTCGGCGGCCAGCGCGGTCAGCTCCGCGACCACGGCGTCGAACCGGGCGACCACCTGCGCCCCCGTCTGCCCGCCGGGCATGGCCACGTCGAGCTCACCGTCCATCCACCGCCGCACGGTGCCCAGGTAGGTCCGCACCGCGTCCTCGTCGCCGCGCATCTCCAGGTCCCCGGCCGGCACCTCGCACAGGCCGTCCCGGACGAGCACGTCCAGGCCCCGGGCGGCGGCGAGCGGGGCGGCGGTCAGCTGGCTGCGGGGTTGGGTGGACGCGGCGATGACGTCGATCCGGTGCGCGGCCAGACTGTCCGGCAGCGCCCGCGCCTGCGCGTGGCCCAGCTCGGTCAGCCCCGGCCCGGGCGGGGCCGTGTCCAGCAGGCCCAGCACGTTGGACGGCGTCTGGCCGTGCCGGATCAGCAGCAGCCGCATCCTCAGTCGCCCCGCTGCCAGCGGCCGACCTGGGAGGCCGCCTGCTCGTAGGCGACCGGGGTCGCGAAGTCGGCCGTCGGGTCGTTGACCCCGGCGGCCCGGGGGTACGACCCGAGCCAGCGCAGCAGGGCCTGCCGGCGGATCAGCGCGGCGACCACGTCGGCCATCGCCGGATCGGCCAGATGCCCGTCGGCGTCGACGAGGAAGTAGTAGATGCCCAGCTTGGAGCGGGTCGGGCGCGATTCCAGCCGGGTCAGATTGATGCCGCGCGAGGCGAACTCGGCCAGCACCGCGAGCAGCGACCCCGGGTGGTTGCCGACGGACAGGACCAGCGACGTCCGGTCGTTCCCGGTCGGGGCGGGCGGCCGGCCCGGGCGCCGGATCAGCACGAACCGGGTCACCGCGTCCTGCACCGCCCCGATGTTGGGGACCAGGCTGGTCAGGCCGTACCGCGCGCCGGCGACGGGGGCGGCCGCGGCGGCGTCCAGCGCCCCGGCGGCGACGGCGGCGGCGGCCGCGGCGTTCGAGGCGGTCATCACCGCGTCCGCCGCCGGCAGGGTGGCCGCCAGCCACGGCCGGATCTGCGCGTGCCCGTGCGGGTGCGCCCCGACGGAGCGGATCGCGGCCAGGTCGGTGCCCGGCCGGACCAGCAGGTCGAAGGTGATCGGCACGTACGTCTCGGCGGTGATCAGCAGCGGGTCGCCGTGGGTGAGCTCGTCCTGGGTGACGGGCACCGCCCCCTCGACGGAGCTCTCCATGGCCGCGCAGGCCGCGGCCGCCCGCCCGGACCGGACCTCGTCCAGGGCCAGCGAGACGGTCCCGACCGGGTCCAGCCGTACCGCCGCCGACCCGGCCAGGGCGCGGGCCGCCTGCTCGGTGAACGTGCCCTCGGGACCCAGGTACGCCCACCGCTCCGTCGCCCCGACCACGCCGTCCAGCCTAATCGGCGTCGGGCGGCGGCCGTGGGCGGCGGGACGCCGGGTCAGCCGGCCGAACCGGTCTCCGGCGCCTGGGCCTGCAGCTGGGCCAACCGATCCGGATCCTGCACGCTCATCCAGGCCAGCACGTCACGGAACGGCACGCACTGCACGTCGGGCTGGCCGCACTTCTCCAGGACGAACTTGGTCAGGGCGTCCTCGTAGGCGTTGTTGTTCCACGCGTTGAAGTGGTTGCCCAGGACCAG
>NZ_JBMDXT010000585.1:0-5482 GCF_048594475.1 Nakamurella sp.
GGCATCGCCCTGGTCCAGAAGATCTCGTTCACCCTGCCGGAGAAGTACCTCAAGCACGTGGACGTGGCGGTCTTCCCGCCGTTCACCGCGCTGCGTTCGGTGCAGACCCTGATCGAGGCCGACAAGATCGGCTTCACCTACGGCGGGCAGGACCTGTCCCCGAACGATTCCGGCGCCTACACCGGCGACATCTCCGGCATCCAGCTGGCCAAGCTGGGCTGCACCTACGTGCTGGTCGGCCACTCCGAGCGCCGTGAGTACCACCAGGAGTCGGACGAACTGCTGGCCAAGAAGGTGGCCGCCGCCTACAAGCACGGCCTGATCCCGATGCTGTGCATCGGCGAGGGCCTGGAGGTCCGCGAGGCGGGCAACCAGGTCGAGCACTCCGTCGGTCAGGTCCTGGCCGGCCTCTCGCAGATCAGCGACGAGCAGGTCAAGTCGGTCGTGCTGGCCTACGAGCCGGTCTGGGCCATCGGCACCGGCCGGGTGGCCACCCCCGCGGACGCCCAGGAGGTGTGCGGCGCGATCCGGGCCGCACTGGCGGAGAAGTACGGCCAGGAGACCGCGGACGGTATCCGCATCCTGTACGGCGGCTCGGTCAAGTCGGGCAACGTCGCCGAGATCTGCGCGCAGCCGGACGTGGACGGCGCGCTCGTGGGTGGGGCGTCGCTGGACGGCACCGAGTTCGCCACGCTGGCCGCGAACGCCGTCGGGGTGTTGCCCTGACCCGGTCGCGAGCGCGACCGGGTTAGACTCGACCCGCCCGGTTCCACCCGTCCCACCGCAAGGCAGTCATGACCCTTTTCCTGCAGATTTTGCTCGTCATCACCAGCCTGGGGCTGATGGCGTTGATCCTGTTGCACCGTGGCAAGGGTGGTGGGCTGTCCTCGCTGTTCGGCGGGTCGATGCAGTCGTCGCTGTCCGGATCGTCGGTGGTGGAGAAGAACCTGGATCGGTTGACCCTGTTCGTGGCGGCCATCTGGGCGATCTCCATCGTCGGCGTCGGATTGTTGTTGAAGGTCGGGGCCTGAGCGGGATTCGCCGAAAGGGCGGTCGTCATGGCAGCAGGCAATCCGATCCGGGGTTCCCGGGTCGGCGCGGGCCGGATGGGCGAGGCCGACCGCGGGGAATCGGCGCCGCGGCAGCGGCTGAGCTTCTACTGCGCGAACGGGCACGTGACGGCGCTGGCGTTCGCGATGGACGCCGAGATCCCGGAGGTGTGGGACTGCCCGCGCTGCGGCTTTCCGGCCGGCCAGGACAGCGCCGCCCCGCCACCCGCCCCGCGGGTCGAGCCCTACAAGTCCCACCTGGCGTACGTGAAGGAACGGCGCAGCGACGCGGACGGTGAGGCGCTACTCGCCGAGGCGCTCGCCCGGATCGAGGGCAAGCGCACCCCTCGGATCTGACCGATCCGATCCGGTCGACCTGCGGACGGGGCGGCTGACGGCCGCGTCCACCAGGGCGGCCGTCGCCGCGCCGAGCGCGTAGGAGGCGATGTCGAGCCAGCCGAATCGCTCGCCCAGCACCAGGGAGACCACCGGCAGCTCCCGGGCCAGATCGGCCGGGATGCCGGTGAGCTGGAAGAACTCGACCGCCGTACTGAACGCGAAGGCGATCGTCGCCGGCCACCACGGCCGCAACCGGGGCCGGGCGATGGCGACCAGCAGGTAGACCAGCACCGTGTACAGGGCATCGGTGGCGATGTAGGCGGAGACCATCCGGACGCCGTGCAGCGCCAACCCGATCAGCACGACGACCGGGATCATCACGGCCAGGGCGATCCGGCGCCGACGAACATCCACGCCCGCACGGTAGCGGGCGGCCGGTGCCGCCTCGGTGAGCCCCGGACACCCCGCCCCCGGCGACGCGGCGAGGACCGCCGCCCCCGATCGGGGGAAAGTCCGGGCCGGGCCGGGCCGGATCGGCGATGATGCAGGGGTGAAGCGCCTTCTTGCCCTGATCGGTGTGCTCGCCGGCGCCGTGCTGTGCACGGCGTGCGGCTCCGGCGGGACCGGAGCGGCCACCGTGGTGAACGCCCCGAGCACCGTCACCGCCACCACGACCGTGGTCAAGACGGTGCGGTCGACCACCGAGGAGACCGTGACCACCACCGTCACGGCCGGCGCCGACGGGTACCCGCCGGCCGATTTCTACGACCACGGCAACGGCGTGTACTCGGCGTTCGAGACCAACCACGACTCGTTCGACTGCGCGGCCTCCGACAACCGCTGCTGGGGGGTCAAGGTGACCGCCCCGGCCGGCTGCCCGAACGGCGTCGCGCTCAAGCTGACGATCTATCCGGAGGGCCAGGACACGGCCGCGGCGACGGTCGAGCAGTCCGACTCGACCGCCCTGGCCCCGCAGGAGATCAAGACGATCATCGTCGGGTCGAGCAAGCTGCCGGACGACCAGCGGTACGAGGCCGAGATCACCGAGGCCGGCTGCGCCTGAGCCGGCCGCGGTCAGAGGTGCTTGAGCATCCGGGTGTTGCCCAGGGTGTTCGGCTTGACGAACGGCAGCTCCAGGAATTCGGCGACGCCGCGGTCGTAGGAGGCGCGCAGCTCGGCCTGCGCCTCCAGGGACAGGTTCAGCTCCTGGATCGGCTCGAAGCCCAGCGAGGAGAAGAACGGGACCTCGAAGGTCAGGACGAACAGCCGGTGCAGGCCCAGGTCGCGCGCGTGCGCGACGATCTCGGAGCACACCGCGTGCCCGACCCCGCGCCGGCGCGCCCGCGGATCGGTGGCGACGGTGCGGATCTCGCCGAGGTCCTCCCAGAAGACGTGCAGCGCGCCGCAGCCGACCACGTCACCGTCGAGCCGGGCGACCCAGAACTCGGTGACGTCCTCGTACAGATCGGCCAGCGTCTTCTCCAGCAGGATGGGGCCCGCGTACTCGTCGACCAGTCGCTTGATCCCGCGGACGTCCCCCACCCGGGCACGTTCGACGCGCACCTGACTCGCGATGCCGGGTCCGGGGGAGTCGCTCACGCCGCTAGACCCTAGTTGGCCGAGCCTGCGCGGCCACCATCGAGCCTGCGAGGCCACCATCGAGCACCGCAGGGGTGTCCGGGCCGGAGCGGCACGAGCCGGCGCCGCCAGCGACTAAGGTGGGGAAGTGTCCACAGGATCGACCTCGGCGGTCACCCGCGTGGGTCTGGTGACCCTGGGCTGCGCCCGCAACGACGTGGACTCCTCCGAGCTGGCCGGCCGGCTGCAGGGCGACGGGTACCAGCTCGTCGCCGACGACGACCGTCCGGACGTCATCGTGGTGAACACCTGCGCGTTCGTGGAGAGCGCGAAGAAGGACTCGATCGACGCGGTGCTGGCGGCGGCGGACACCGGGGCCAAGGTCGTCGCGGTCGGCTGCCTGGCCGAGCGGTACGGGCGTGAGCTGGCCGACGCGCTGCCGGAGGCGGACGCCGTCCTGGGCTTCGACGCGTACCCGCGGCTGGGCGCCCTCCTCGGTGACGTGGTGGCCGGGCACGCCCCCGCCTCGCACACGCCGACCGATCGCCGCACCCTGCTGCCGATCAGCCCGGTGGACCGGGCGGCGGCGACCGCGTCGGTCTCGGTCCCGGGAGTGTCGGCCCCCGGTGCCGGCGGGGCCGCCCCGCTGGGCGGACCGTTCGTGCCGCGGCTGCTGCTCGACTCCGGCCCGGTCGCCCCGTTGAAGATCGCGTCGGGCTGCGATCGGCGGTGCACGTTCTGCGCGATCCCGTCGTTCCGCGGGGCGTTCGTCTCCCGGCCGCCGGCGGAGATCCTGGCCGAGGCGGCCTGGTTGGTCGACCAGGGCGTCCGCGAGGTCGTGCTGGTCAGCGAGAACACCACGTCCTACGGCAAGGACCTGCCCGGCGACCGGCAGCTCGCCGACCTGCTGGCCGGACTGGCCCGGGTGCCGGGGCTGACCCGGGTGCGGCTGTCCTACCTGCAGCCGGCCGAGACCCGGCCGTGGTTGATCGAGGCGATCGCACAGCTGCCGCCGGTGGCCGACTACTTCGACATGTCGTTCCAACATTCGGCGCCCGCGGTGCTGCGGCGGATGCGCCGGTACGGGTCGACGGATTCGTTCCTGCACCTGGTGGACCAGATCCGGGACGCCGCGCCGGACGCCGGGATCCGGTCCAACGTCATCGTGGGCTTCCCCGGTGAGACCGAGGAGGACCTCGCCGAGCTCGAGCGCTTCCTGCTGACCGCCCGGCTCGATGCCGTCGGCGTGTTCGGCTACTCCGACGAGGACGGCACCGAGGCGCTGCGGCTGGACGGCAAGCACGGCCAGGACGTGATCGACGAGCGGGTGGAGCGCATCACCGAGCTGGTCGAGGAGCTCACGGCCCAGCGAGCCGAGGACCGCGTCGGCTCGTCGCTGATGGTGATGGTGGACCGGGTCGAGGACGGAATGGTCATCGGGCACGGCGACCACCAGGCACCCGAGGTCGACGGGGAGGTCCAGCTGACCGGCGCGGACGGGCTCGCCCCCGGGACGCTCGTCCGCTGCCTGGTCACCGGCAGCGACGGAGTGGACCTAGTGGCCGCCGTGGAGCCGGTGCCGACCGGCGGGGCCCGACCGGCCATGGCCCGATGACGGAGCGGCCGACGCCGAAGGTCTCCCTGGTCAACCTGCCGAACGCGTTGACCGTGCTCCGGCTGATCCTGGTCCCGGTGTTCCTGCTGGCGCTGTTCGCCGAGGGCGGCCACGACACCACGTGGCGGTGGATCGCCTGGGCGGTGTTCGCGCTGGCCGCGATCACCGACCGGTACGACGGCCATATCGCCCGCAAACGCGGGCAGGTCACCGATTTCGGGAAGATCGCCGACCCGATCGCCGACAAGGCGCTGACCGGGTCGGCGCTGATCGGGCTGTCCATGCTCGGCGACCTGGCCTGGTGGGTCACGGTGGTCATCCTGGTGCGGGAGATCGGCATCACCCTGCTGCGGCTGGCGGTGATCAGGTACGGGGTCATCGCGGCCAGCCCGGGCGGCAAGGCCAAGACCTTCGTCCAGATCATCGCGATCGGCCTGTACATCCTGCCGCTGCCGGCGTCGCTGCAGTGGGTCGCGATCGGCACCATGGGGCTGGCCGTGGTGCTGACCGTCGTCACCGGCATCGACTACTGCGTGCGCGCCGCCCTGCTGTACTCCCGGGCGCGGCGGACCGCCGGTCAGTCCTGACCCGGCCTGATGCCGCGGGTCCCCGCGAGGCAATGATTTCGTAACCGCCCGGTGATCCGGGTCGTGGAACATCGGCATGAGCGTGGGCGTTGAGCCCATTGGTGAAGAAGGAGTGTTGCCCGTCCCCGGTGGAGCAGCAGGCCAGCGGGGCGCAAGCGTTGCACGGTACCGTAGCAATCGACCGCAGAGAGGAGGTGCGACATGCTCCTGCGTAACGCTGTGGGGGAGACCCTGCGGGATGCCCGGACCCGGCAGAACCGGACGCTTCGTGACGTGTCGACCGCCGCGAACGTCTCCCTCGGCTATCTGTCGGA
>NZ_JBMDXT010000586.1:0-5758 GCF_048594475.1 Nakamurella sp.
GACCGCGTTCGTGCTGCCGCTGCACCGGCTGCCGGCCGAGTTGGCCCTGGACGAGCTCGACGGGACCGACACCGACACCGACACCGGCGCCGGCACCGCCGCGGCCGACGCCGCCGACACCGTCACGGTCCGCGCGGCGGCCGTCGCGCCCCCGGCCGCGGCGGATGCCGCCCCGGCCGCCGAGCGGGCCGCGACCGTGGGCTGGGCCAGCGCCGACTGGCAGCTGCGGCGGGGTCGGATCGTGCTGCTGCCCGGCGATTCGCCGGCCGGCCTGCGCCTGCCGCTGGACGCGATCTCGTGGCAGGCGGCGGAACCGCCCGTCGACCCGGATCCGCTGGCGGCCCGTCCGGCGCTGCCGGCGCCGCACGCGACCCGGCCGCGCGCCGTCGTGGTCGACGCCGCCGGGGTCCCCACCACGGCCCTGGTGGTCGAGGCCCGCGGCGGGCTGCTGTACGTGTTCCTGCCGCCGGTCGAGGAGCTCGACCCCTGGGTCGAGCTGATCGGCGCGATCGACCACGCCGCCTCGGCGCTGGGCCTGCCGCTGGTGCTCGAGGGCTACCCGCCGCCCGGCGACCCGCGGCTCAAGACGCTCTCCGTCACCCCGGACCCGGGGGTCATCGAGGTCAACGTGCAGCCGGTGGCGAGCTGGGCCGAGCAGGTCGAGCTGACCACGACGCTGTACGAGCAGGCCCGGCTGAGCCGGCTGGGCACCGAGACGTTCGCCGTCGACGGCAGCCACCGTGGCACCGGCGGGGGCAATCACATCACGGTGGGCGGCGCGAGCGCGGCCGAGTCGCCGCTGCTGCGGCGGCCGGACCTGCTGGTCTCGCTGCTGACCCACTGGCAGCGGCATCCCGCGCTGTCCTACCTGTTCTCGGGTCAGTTCATCGGCCCGACCTCGCAGGCGCCGCGGGCCGACGAGGGCCGGCCGGAGAGCGTCTACGAGATGGAGATCGCGTTCTCCGAGATCCGGCGGGCGATGGCCCGGGCGGCGGCCCAGCCGGACGGGACGGTGGCGCCCTGGGTGGTCGACCGGGCCCTGCGGCACCTGCTCACCGACCTGACCGGCAACACCCACCGGGCCGAGTTCTGCATCGACAAGCTCTACAGCCCGGATTCGGCCCGCGGCCGGCTGGGACTGCTCGAACTGCGCGGCTTCGAGATGCCTCCGCACGCCCAGATGTCCCTGGTGCAGGCGCTTCTCGTGCGGTCGCTGGTCTCCCGTTTCTGGGACGAGCCGCTCACCGCGCCGTTGATCCGGCACGGCGACAACCTGCACGGCCGGTTCCTGCTGCCGCACTATGTCATCTCCGACATCGCCGAGGTGGCCGCGGATCTGCGGGCGCACGGGATCGCCTTCCAGACCAGCTGGCTGGACCCGTTCTTCGAGTTCCGCTTCCCCCGGTTGGGGACGGTCGCGGTCGGCGGCATGGGCCTGGAGCTGCGCTGGGCGATCGAACCGTGGCACGTGCTGGGGGAGGAGGCCACCGCCGGCGGCACCGCGCGGTACGTCGACTCGTCGGTCGAGCGGCTGCAGGTCAGCCTGACCGGCGCGGCCGGCCCGGGCCAGGTCTGGGTCACCTGCAACGGTTACCCGGTGCCGTTGCAGCCCACCCAGGTGCCCGGCCTGCTGGTGGCCGGCGTGCGGTACCGGGCCTGGCAGCCGCCGAGCTCGCTGCACCCGACCATCCCGCCCGACTCGCCGCTGGTGTTCGACGTCGTCGACGCGGTCAGCGGAGTGTCGTTGGGCGGCGCCACTTATCACGTCTCGCACCCCGGTGGCCGCAGCTACGAGACCCCGCCGGTGAACGCGATGGAGGCCGAGTCCCGGCGCACCCGGCGCTTCGACGCGGCCGGGCACAGCCCGGGCGAGATCGACATCAACCAGCTGCGGGAATGGGCCGGCCTGCTGGCCGTGGACCACAATGCGCCGGGCATGCTGGACCTGCGCCGGGCCAGGGCCATCTGTCGGTGAACACGACGGGTCCGCTGGACGTCTCGCCGGCCGCCGACACCACCGCGCCGCCGCGGGTGTCGGTGGTCGAGGCGTACCTGGCCCGCAACGGCATGTTCACCCCGGGGGTCGGCGACCCCCGGCGCTACGACGAGATGACCGGCCCCGCCGGTGATCTGCTGCCGGGCTGGGCCGAGCTGGCGGTCGAGATCGACGCCCTGGGCGACCCCGGCCTGGCCGCGCTGACCGGCCAGGTCGACCGGCTGCTGGAGGACGACGGCGTCACCTACACCCCGGTGGACACGACGTCCGGCCGGCCGGAGGCGGTGCCGACCGGCCCGGAGCACTGGCGGGTCGACCCCCTGCCGCTGGTCGTCGGCGACGCGGACTGGAACCGGCTGGAGGCCGGGCTGGTCCAGCGCTCCACCCTGCTGGACGCCGTGCTCACCGACATCTACGGACCGGGCAAGCTGATCGAGCACGGGCTGCTGCCGGCCGAGTTGGTCTACCGGCACCCCGACTACCTGCGGCCGGCCCACGGCATCACCATCCCCGGGGCCCATCAGCTGTTCTTCCACGCGCTGGACGTCTGCCGGGACGTCGACGGCAGCTTCCAGGCGCTGGGCGACCGGACGCAGGCGCCGTCGGGCGCCGGGTACGCGATGGCCGACCGCCGGGCGGTGTCCAAGGTGCTGCCGGACCTGTTCCGGCGCACCGTGCCCCGTGGGCTCTCGGCGTTCTTCCACACGATGCGGTCGGCGCTGGCGTCGGTCGCCCCGACGGAGTCCGAGGATCCCCGGGTCGTCGTGCTCACCCCTGGCACCCACTCCGAGACGGCCTTCGACCAGGCCATGCTGGCCTCGCTGCTGGGCGTCCCGCTGGTGGAGAGCGCCGACCTGACCATCCGGCGGGGCCGGCTGTGGATGCGGTCGATGGGCCGGTTCGAGCCGGTCGACGTGGTGGTCCGCCGGGTCGACGCGGCCTGGTCGGACCCGCTCGACCTGCGGCCGGACTCCCGGCTCGGGGTGGTCGGCCTGGCCGAGGCGTGCCGGCGCGGCACCGTGACCGTGGTGAACACCCTGGGCAGCGGGGTGCTGGAGAACCCCGGGCTGCTGCCGTACCTGCCGAAGCTGGCCCGCGCGGTCCTCGGCGAGACCCTGAGGATCGAATCGGTCCCGACCTTCTGGTGCGGCGCCGAGGGGCCGCGCACCTACGTGCTCGACCACCTGGAGAAGATGGTCCTGCGCTCGACGGTCCGGGCGCGGTCGGAGTTCCCGGCGATGATGAGCCGGGCCGAACTGGAGACCTGGCGGGCGCGGATCGCGGCCGAGCCGGGGCTCTGGGTCGGCCAGGAGGTCGCGCCGTTCTCCGAGGCGCCGATGGCCACCCCGGACGGCCTGGTCGCCGGCCAGGTCAGCATGCGGCTGTTCACCGTGTCCCACGGCTCGGGCTACGTGGCGATGCCCGGCTCGCTGGGCCGGGTGCAGGAGGGGTCGCTCACGTCGGCCGGGCGCGGCCGGACGAGCGTGGCCAAGGACGTCTGGGTGCGTTCCGGCCGCACCGACACGCCCGACCGGCGCGAGGGCCGGGAGTGGCTGTACGAGGGCCCGCCGGTGGTCTCCGAACCGGCCGAGTCCGTCGCCTCGCCGCGCGTGCTGGAGGACATGTTCTGGCTGGGGCGGTACGCCGAGCGCACCGAGGACCTGGTCCGGCTGCTCATCATGACCCGGTCCCGGGTGGACGACTTCCGGTTCCGGCCCGAACATCTGGGCGCCGGGTGCGTGCCCGTGCTGCTGTCGGCGGTGTCCCGGGTGTCCGGCACCCGGCCGATCGCGATCGACGAGGACCCGACCCAGCGGATCCGGCAGCTGATGCTGGACGGGGCCGAGAACGGCTCGGTGGCCCAGTCGCTGGCCGGCCTGCGGGAGTCGGCCCGCTCGGTGCGCGACCAGCTGTCCGGCGACACCTGGATGGTGCTGGCCGGCACCGACCGCGCGCTCGGCGAGCTGGCCGACGCCCCGGTGGAGGCCGGCATGCTGCTGGCCTCGGCCCAGTCCGAGGTGCTCACCGGCATGCTGTCGCTGTCCGGCCTGATCAGCGAGAACATGATCCGTGACCCGGGCTGGTACTTCCTGGACCTCGGGCGCCGGATCGAACGGGCCCAGCAGGTGGTGGCGTTGCTGCGCTCCACGCTCACCCGCTCGCACAGTTCGGCCGTCGACTCGCTGGTGGCCGAGTCGGTGCTCGCGGCCAGCGAGTCCGGCGTCACCTACCGCCGGCGGTACCGCGGCCGCATCCAGATCGCGACCACGCTGGAGCTGCTGCTGCTGGACGTCGGCAACCCCCGATCGCTGGCCTACCAGCTGGCCGCGGCCCGGGCCGACCTGCGCGCGCTGCCGGACTCGTCGGGCACCTCCCGACCGCAGCGCCGGCTGGAGGAGATCGACGCGCTGCTGCGCCGCACCGGCCCGGCCGACCTGGAGCGGACGGACGCCGGCGGCGTCCGCGACGAGCTGGAGACGCTGCTCGCCGGGCTCACCGATACGCTCCGCAGCGCGGCCGATGCCATTGCCACGCAGCACTTCTGGCACCCGAGCCCGATGCAGTCGCTCGGCGTGGTGACCATGGAGGGGGTGTCCCGATGACCCGCCGGTACCGCATCGAGCACCGGACGGAATACCGCTACTCGGACGAGGTCTCGACCTCATTCGGTCGGGGGTACCTGCGGCCGCGGGAGATTCCGAATCGGCAGCGGTGCCTGAACTACTCGCTGACGATCCAGCCGGGGCCGTCCGACCTGACCCATGACGTCGACGTGTTCGGCAACCCGAACAGCTACTTCCACGTCACCGACGCGCACACCGAGCTGGTGGTGACCGGCCTGTCCGAGGTCGAGGTCACCGTGCCGCCCACCGATCCGGAGGTGTTGGCGCTGCCCTGGGAACGGGCCCGGCCCGGCCTGGACGACCCGAAGGCGGTCGAGTTCACCCTGGCCTCGCCGCTGGTCCGGATGCCCGGCCGGATCCTGGACTACGCGGCCGTGACGTTCACCCCGCGCCGCCCGATCGGCGAGGCGGTCGTCGACCTGACGCACCGCATCTTCACCGAGTTCAAGTACCACCCCGGGTCCACCAACGTCTCCTCGACGGTGGCCGAGGTGCTCGAGGCCAGGGCCGGCGTCTGCCAGGACTTCGCCCACGTGGCCGTCGCCTGCCTGCGGTCCGTCGGCCTGGCCTGCCGGTATGTCTCCGGCTACCTGGCCACCGACCCGCCGCCGGGCAAGGAACGCATGATCGGCGCCGACGCCAGCCACGCCTGGGCCGCCGTCCGCCTGCCGGACGGATCCTGGTTGGGCTTCGACCCGACCAACGACCAGCTCGCCGACGAGCGCTACACCATCGTCGCCTGGGGCCGGGACTACGACGACGTCCCGCCGCTGCGCGGCGTCATCTACACCGACGCCGAGTCCAACGAGATGGACGTCTCCGTCGACGTCGCCCCCCTCACGCCGGCCCGACCCGCTCACCCGCACCCGCCCGCGCACCCCTGACCTCTCGCACCCCGACCTCACGCACCCCGCCCTCGCCCAACCCTGACCCACCCGCCCGCCCGCCCTGTCCCGCGCGGATCTGTGAGTCTGGGTGGGCACCGGTTCTGGTGGTTCTGGCAGGGTTCGGTGTTGGTGTTCGGGATTGACTCGGCGTGGATCTGGCCGCTTGGGCGTGCCTTCTAGATGACGTGTCGTCCTGGGCGCCGACGCCGGCCTGCTCACCTGGTGGCCTGATCAGAAGCCTGTCCCCGGTC
>NZ_JBMDXT010000587.1:0-2097 GCF_048594475.1 Nakamurella sp.
CCGCGACCTGCTTGACGATGGCCAGGCCCAGACCGGTGCCGCCGGTCGACCGGGAGCGCGCCGGATCGACCCGGAAGAAGCGCTCGAAGACCCGCTCGGTGTATTCGGGGGCGATGCCCACCCCGCGATCGGTCACCGCGATTCGCACCTGTCCCTCGGAAGTCGTCCGGCTGACCGACACCTGGGTGCCGGCCGGCGAGTAGTTGATGGCGTTGCTGATGAGATTGGTCAGCGCCATGGTCAGCAGGGCCCGGTCCCCCCGGACCAGCAAACCGGAGTCGCGGTCCGCGACGACGGTGATGCCGGCCGCCTCGGCGGTGGCCGCGAGACGGCCGGTGGACTCGTCGACCACGGCGTCCACCTCGACCACCGCGTCGGCCTGCGGGTCGGCGCCCTGCAACCGGGACAGCGTGATCAACTCGGTGACCAGCGCCCCGAGCCGGACCGACTCCGAGTGCAGCCGACCGGCGAAATGCCGGACCGACTCGGGATCGTCGGCCGAGTCCAGGGTCGCCTCGGCCAGCAGCCCGATGGCCGCGACCGGCGTCTTCAGCTCGTGCGAGACGTTCGCGACAAAGTCCCGCCGGACCGCCTCCACCCGCTGCGCGACCGATTCGTCGGTGGCCGAGACCAGGATGCGCTCGTCGTCGATGCGCTGCACGACCGCCCGGATCGCCGTCGGCCCGGACGCGGGGACCCCCGGCGGGGTGGTCGCGGTGGTCAACGCCGGAGCCTGGACCGGTTCGAGCTCGACGTCGACCGGTTCCCCGGAGACCGCGGCCCGGTCGGCCGCGTCCAGCACGCTCGGGTTGACGATGCCACCGACCAGCACGCCCAGCTCACGGGCCCGGGCGTTCGACAGCAGCGGGCGACCCTGCGGGCTGAGCACCAGGTAGCCGGTCGAGGACCGGCTCAGCACCTCCCGCTCGAGCGGTTCGGACGCCGGCACCTGCCGCGCCGCGTCGGTCCGGCGCGGCCTCGTCATCCACCACGTGGACAGCCAGCCGACGGCGCATCCGCCGACCGCGACCGCCACATAACCCGCGCCTGACACAACCGTGATGGTAGGGCGATCCGCACCCCGATCCGACGCATCGGTGGCCGCAGGGCCACCATCAGGCGCCCTGCGGCCCATGGATTCACCCGGAGTTCACCGGGTGTCCACGACAGATTCAGCGGCCCTGGTTGGCCACCGCGGTGATCGCCGCGGCGGCGGCATCCGGATCCAGGTACTCGCCACCCGGCTTGATCGGCTTGAAGGCGTCGTCGAGCTCGTACTTGAGCGGGATGCCGGTCGGCAGGTTGACCTTCGCGATGCCCTCGTCGCTGATCTCGTCGAGCATCTTGACCACGGCGCGCAGCGAGTTGCCGTGGGCCGCGACCAGCACGGTCTTGCCGTCCTTCAGGTCGTCGAAGATCGGCCCGTACAGGTAGGACTCCATCCGGGCGACGACGTCGGCCAGGCACTCGGTCTTCGGGGCGTCGTCGCCGAGGTCGGCGTACCGGGGGTCGTCGGCCTGGGAGTACTTGTTGGTGTCGCTGATCGGCGGCGGCGGGGTGTCGTAGGAACGGCGCCACAGCATGAACTGCTCCTCGCCGTACTGCTGCAGGGTCTCCTTCTTGTCCTTGCCCTGCAGATCGCCGTAGTGCCGCTCGTTGAGCCGCCACGACCGGCGCACCGGGATCCAGTGCCGATCGGCCGCGTCGAGCGCGAGATTGGCGGTCATGATCGCGCGCCGCAGCAGCGAGGTGTGCAGGACGTCCGGCAGCACCCCGGCGGCGGTGAGCAGCTCGCCGCCGCGCGTCGCCTCGGCCCGGCCCTTGTCGGACAGCGGGACGTCCACCCAACCGGTGAACTGGTTCAAGGCGTTCCAGGTGCTCTCGCCGTGGCGCAACAGGATCAAGGTGTAGGTCATGGCCGTATTGTCCCGCAGGCCCGCCGAACGTACGCGTTGAGGCCGGTCCCGCCGGGCACCCGTCAGCCCACCCCGGCCGGCTCCCGCGGCTCGGCCCCGGTCCCGGCCCCGTCGGCCTCGGCCCCGGCCGGCGGACCAACCGGGGTCGCAGCGCCGGCGCGGGCGGAGCGGGACCGGCGCA
>NZ_JBMDXT010000588.1:0-4029 GCF_048594475.1 Nakamurella sp.
GGTGGCCGGAGTGGCGGACGCCGCCGCGTCCGCGGCGGGGTCGCTCGCGGGTTCGGTAGGGGCCGGCTCGTCGACCGGTGCCGCGGAGCCGGCGTCAGCCTCCGGCGCCCCGCTGGGCGGGGCATCACCGGCCGGTGCGTCGGAGACCGGTGCCTCGGCGGCGGCCGGTTCCGCGGTCGCCGGCTGGGATTCGGCCGGCTCGGCCGGCTCGCGATCGGCCGGCTCGCGATCGGCCGGCTCGAGATCGCCCGACGGCGGATCGGCGGACGGGATGCTGTCGACGCTCCCGTCCAGGGCGGCCTCGGGAGCCCCGGCCCTGTCGGTCCCGGCGGCGACCGCCTCGACCGGCTCGCTCGTCGGTCCGCTCGGGCTCACCGTGGGCATCGGAACCGGGGGCACGGCCGGCGCGACGGTCGGCGTCGGGGCCGGTGGAGCCGCCGGCGTGACCTGCGGCAGGGGCGTCGGCTCGACCGCGGGCGGCCCGGCCGGCTCGCCGTCGCCACCGGGCTCGCTCTCCGTCGACCGGTCCGTCGACCTGTCTGTGGCCGCGGCCGTGGTCGACGGCGGGCTGGGCGCATCCGGCACGTCGGGCAGGTCCGGTATCTCCGGCAGGTCCGGCACCTCCGGCGTCGCGGCCGGGGTGGCCGGTGCCGGGATCGGGATGTCGGGTGCGTCCGGTGGTTCCGGGATCGCCGACGAGGACGGGATCGATGACGTGGTGGCGACCGCTTCGGGACCGGCGGGATCCGTGGCGGGGGTGCCCGCCGATCCGCCGGGAGACTCGTGGTCGGGGCTGGTCGTGACGTCGTCGGGCATCGGTCGGAACCTCCTACCGGTCGATGGGAGCCGGTCGGCTCCCGGGCGCCCAGCGGGCGCCCCTTTCAGCGGCGTCGGCGGCGTGGCCGACATCACGTCCAGTGTGCCCGCTGGTCATCGGGCGGGCGAGAGGGGGTCCCCGTCCCCGCCGCGGGGGTGGATGGTGGCCTCGCCCGCTCGGCCGCGGCGGTGGATGGTGGCCTCGCCCGCTCGGCCAACTAGCCTGCTGGGGTG
The DNA here is from genome assembly GCF_048594475.1 of Nakamurella sp. Taxonomy (NCBI): domain Bacteria; kingdom Bacillati; phylum Actinomycetota; class Actinomycetes; order Nakamurellales; family Nakamurellaceae; genus Nakamurella; species Nakamurella sp. The sequence continues at coordinate 1,051 of NZ_JBMDXT010000588.1, forward strand.
ATGGGGACGTGATCGTCGGCGCCGCGGTGTGCCCGGGTGCACCCTTTCTCATCCCCGGTGTCGCGGACCCCCTTGCGCTGGCCCGCGCGGACCTCGTGGATGCCTGCCGGACCGCCGTGCGGCCACTGGCCGACGCGGACCGGATCGTCGTGGTCGCCGGTGGGCGCCGGACCGTGGTGTTCCCGGCCGGCACCGTCGGGAGCCAGACCGGTGCGCCGGCGGTGCTGCGGAGCGACCTGCACCCACCGGTCTGCCGGCCGGTGCTGCCGGTCGGCGCCGTCGTCGGCCAGGCGCTGCTGGAACGGACCTTCCCCGGCGGCGTTCCGGTGCCGGTCGACCTGGTCGAGACCGGTGACGATCCGGACATCGCCGCGGCCGCCGTCCGGCACCGGGCCGGAGCGCGGGACGCGCTCCTGGTGATCGCCGACGGCGCCGCGACCCACGACGATCATTCTCCGGGCCGCCGGGACGACCGGGCCGGCCCCTTCGACGACGCGCTCGCCGCCGCGCTCGCCGCGGGCGACCCGGCGGCGCTGGCCGACGCGTGCGCGGACGGCGAGCTGGCCGCCGCCCTGCTGGCGGTGACCGGCCCGTTACGGGTGCTGGCCGGGCTGACCAGCACCGACCCGCCGGTCTCCGCCGAGCTGCTGCACCGGGCCGCTCCCTACGGGGTCGGGTACCTGGTGGCCGCCTGGCGCTGGCCCGGCCGATGAGCCGGCACCGCCTCGTGGTGGTGGCCGGTCCGACCGCGACCGGCAAGTCCGACCTGGCCCTGGACCTCGCCGAACGGCTGGACGGCGAGATCGTCAACGCCGATTCGATGCAGCTGTACCGGGGCATGGACATCGGCACGGCCAAGCTGGCGCCAGCCGACCGTCGCGGCATCCCGCACCACCTGCTCGACGTGCTGGACGTGACCCGGACGGCCACCGTCGCCGCCTATCAGCGGGATGCCCGGGCCGCCGTCGAACGGATCCTGGCCCGGGGCCGGACCCCGCTGCTGGTCGGCGGATCCGGGCTGTACATCCGGGCCGTGGTGGATGCCATCGAGTTCCCGGCCACCGAACCGGCGGTCCGCGCGCGGCTGGAGGACGAACTGGCCGCGGTCGGCGCCGCGGCTCTCGCCGAGCGCCTGGCCCGGGCCGATCCGGCCGCCGCGACGGCCATCGGCCCGGCCAACGGTCGCAAGATCGTGCGGGCGTTGGAGGTCATCGAGCTGACCGGTCGCCCGTTCAGCGCCACCATGCCCCGGTACGACACGCCGGCCTACGACGCCGTGCAGCTGCTGCTCGACCGCGACACCGCCGAGCTCGACGCGCGGCTCGAGCGTCGCGTGCACCGGATGGTCGACGACGGCCTGCTCGAGGAGGTCCGCCGGCTCGACGGGCAGGGACTTCGGCAGGGGGTGACCGCGTCACGGGCGCTGGGCTACGCCCAGTTCCTGCAGGTCCTGGACGGCGAGGCGACCGTGCCCGAGGCGGTGGCCGCCACCGCGCAGGCGACCCGCCGGTTCGTCCGGCGCCAACGGTCCTGGTTCCGGCGCGACCCTCGCCGGATCGACCTGGAGGCCGGCCGCCCCGACCTGCTGGCGCGCGCGGTGGAGGCGGTGGCCGGGGCCTCCGTAGGCTAGAGCGGTGTCCAGTCCCGCGACGTCCCCCGAATTCCTCAAGGGGCACGGCACCGAGAACGACTTCGTGCTGCTCCCGGACCCCGACGACGTCCTGGACCTGACCCCCGGCCGGGTCCGGGCCCTCTGCAACCGGCGGGCCGGACTCGGCGCCGACGGCGTGATCCGGGTCGTGCCCGTCCGGGACGGCGGCGCGGAGCGCTTCTTCATGGACTACTACAACGCCGACGGCTCGGTGGCCGAGATGTGCGGCAACGGCGCCCGGCTGTTCGCCCGGTATCTCGTCGAGGCCGGGTGGGCCGAGCCGGGTTCGATCGTGTTCCGGACCCGGGGCGGCACCCGGGTGGCCCGGCTCGGCCGGGTCGGAGACGTCTCCATCGAGATGGGTCCCGCGGTGGTGGGCGTCCACTCCCGGGCGCTGCTCGGCGACCGGGAGTTCGCCGGGGTCGCGGTCGACGTCGGCAATCCGCACCTGGTGTGTGCCGGGGTGGCCGACGAGTCCGCGCTGGTCGCCCTGGATCTGACCCGGCAGCCCGGCTTCGACCCCGGCGTGTTCCCGGACGGGGTGAACGTCGAGTTCGTCACCGCGCTGGGCGCCGAGGAGGTGTCCATGCGGGTGCACGAGCGCGGCGTGGGGGAGACGCGGTCGTGCGGGACCGGGACCGTGGCGGTGGCGGCCGCCCACCTGGCCGCGGCGGGCCGGGAGGCCGGCCGGGTGGCCGTCCGGGTGCCGGGCGGCCGGGTCGTGGTGGACATCGCGGCGGACGGGTCGACCCTGACCGGGCCGGCGGTGCTGGTCGCCCGCGGGCACCTCGAGGCCGACTTCTGGGCGGCCCATCGCTGACCGGGCCGTCAGCTCTCGGGAAAAAGACCGGAAAGTGGTCGGGCACTCGTGGCAGGCTGGACGGCATGTGGTAACGGCGAGCCCACCCCGTCGTTCACCCGGTCCGGCGCCCCGGCGGCCGCCGGCCCGGCCGTGAACCGACCTGACCGATGCAGACGACCGCCCCGACGGCAGACGACGAAGGACAACCAACTGTGCGAGTAGAGCCCACTCATCACCACGGTGACGGTGGCACGCCGATCCACACCCCGACGGACCTGGACTCGACGGACCCGGTCGATGCCGACTGGGAGCGCAACACCCAGGGTGAGCGCGACCTGGCCGACCGGGCCGCCCTGCGCCGGGTGGTCGGTCTGTCCACCGAACTCACCGACATCACCGAGGTCGAGTACCGCAAGCTCCAGCTGGAGCGGGTCGTCCTGGTCGGGGTCTGGGCGGGCGCCGCCTCGACCGCCGTGGCGGCCGAGGAATCGATGGCCGAGCTGGCCCGCCTCGCCGAGACGGCCGG
>NZ_JBMDXT010000589.1:0-2618 GCF_048594475.1 Nakamurella sp.
GATCAACTTCTCCGGCCTGCTCTACAACGTCGCCGCGTACGAGGTGTCCAAGGAGGACTACCGCATCGACATGGACGAGGTCGGCAAGCTGGCCCGGCAGCACCGGCCGCAGCTGATCATCGCCGGCTGGTCGGCCTACCCGCGGCACCTGGACTTCGTGCGGTTCCGGGAGATCGCCGACGAGGTCGGCGCGCTGCTGATGGTCGACATGGCGCATTTCGCCGGGCTGGTCGCGACCGGCCTGCATCCGAACCCGGTGCCGCACGCCCACGTCACCACCACGACGACCCACAAGACCCTGGGCGGTCCGCGCGGCGGCGTCATCCTGTCCAACGACGCGGCGATCGCCAAGAAGATCAACTCGGCGGTCTTCCCCGGCCAGCAGGGCGGCCCGCTGGAGCACGTCATCGCGGCCAAGGCGGTGGCCTTCAAGATGGCGGCCGATCCCTCGTTCACCGAGCGGGCCGAGCGGACGCTGCTCGGGGCCCGGCTGCTGGCCGAGCGGCTGGTCCAGTCCGACGTCGCCGAGGCCGGGGTCAAGGTGCTGACCGGCGGCACCGACGTGCACCTGGTGCTGGTCGACCTGCGCGATTCCGACCTCGACGGGCAGGCCGCCGAGGATCGGCTGCACTCGATCGGGATCACGGTGAACCGGACCGCCGTGCCGTTCGACCCGCGGCCGCCGATGGTGACCTCCGGCCTGCGCATCGGCACCCCGGCGCTGGCCACCCGCGGTTTCGGTGCGGCCGACTTCGTCGAGGTCGCCGACATCATCGCCGCGGCCCTGGTCGCGCCGGTCGGCGACCTGGATCCGGCGGTGCAGAAGGCGCTGCGGGCCCGGGTCACCGCGCTGGCCAACGCGCACCCGCTGTATCCCGGCCTCGGGGTCGCCGTATGACGGGCGCGCGGGTCGAACGCATCGTCACCTCGGGCACGTTCAGCCTCGACGGGGGCACGTGGGACGTCGACAACAACGTCTGGCTGGTCGGGGACGACGACGAACTGATCGTCATCGACCCGGCCCACGACGCGGACGCCATCCTGTCCCGCCTGCACAACCGGCGGGTGGTGGCGGTGGTGTGCACCCACGGGCACGACGATCACATCGGCCAGGCGCCGACCGTGGCGGAATGGACCGGGGCGCCGGTGCTAATGCATCCGGCGGACGCGCCGCTGTGGGGGATGACCCACCCGGAGCGCTACCCCGACGCCGACCTGACCGACGGCCAGACGATCGCCGTCGCCGGGATCGAGGTGCACGTGCGGCACACCCCGGGGCACTCCCCCGGGTCGGTCTGCCTGTCCGTGCCGGCCCTGGGGTGCGTGTTCACCGGGGACACCCTGTTCCAGGGTGGCCCGGGCGCGACCGGCCGGTCGTTCTCGGACTTCCCGACGATCATCGACTCGATCAAGCACGGGCTGCTGACCCTGCCGCCGGAGACCGTGGTGCACACCGGGCACGGTGACGACACCACCATCGGCGCCGAGGCGCCGCACCTGGACGAATGGGTGGTCCGCGGCCACTGAGGCCGCCGGTACGGCCGGCGTCCGGATGATTGCCAGGACGCGGCTTCGGGGCCATCATCAGGGTCCCTGAGTCGTCAGGAGGGATCGGTCGTGTCGGCACCCCTGGCCCACATCCCGCCGAGGCGGGCGGGGCGGGGTGACCCCGCCCCGCCGGCCGTCCCGACCGCCGCGCCGGCCCCGCCGGCGGTGGACCGGCCGCACCCGGTGGCGTTGCCGGGACTGGTCGGGCCGGCGGCGAACCCGATGGGTGCGGCCGTCATCCGGCGATCGCCCGCGGATTTCGCGACCACCGGCGCCGCCGGGCTCAAGTCGGGCTGGGGCCTGCTCGGCCTCGGCTCGACGCCCTGGGACGCGATTCTCCAGGCCCTGCGCCAGTACGCCGCACTGCGGGACGACCAGTTCGCCGAGCGGGCGGCCACCCTCGGCCGGCTGCCGGCCCTGCTGGCCGCCTGGGAGCGGCACCACGACATCGCCCGCAAGTCGCCGGCCGAGCTGAATCAGGACGAGACGCGGAAGGTCGCGGCGATCAGGGACGTGCGCCTGCTGATCGACCGCGAGCACCGCGAACTCGCCGACGCCGGGATGACGGTCGCCGAGGGCCGGGAAACCGTCGGCGCGAACCGGTTGAAGGGCGACTACCTGCTGGAACAGGTGAACAAGGGTCACACGACACTGATGACCGGCGATCGCGGCCCGTCGGTCACCAAGCTGCAGCAGGCGCTCGCCGATCTGGGGCACCTGGCCACGACCGACGTGTCCGGGACCTACGGCCTGGCGACGGCCACCGCGGTCCGGGCATTCCAACGCGCGAACCCCCTGCTGGCCGAGACCGGCACCGTCGATCGGCGGACGATGGACGCCCTGGACCGGGCCTTCCGCACGCACACCGCCGAGCGCACCCTCGCCCAGGCCCCGGCGATCGCGGCCAAGGGCGCCGCCGGCGAGTTCGCCTGGGGCACCGCACCGGCGGAGCTGATGGCCGGAACCCGGGATCTGCCCGTGACCGACGCGGCCGCCGCCCGCGAGGCGGTGAAGACCTCGCTGACCGCCGGGGTCGGCGGTCAGCCGCCGGCGTTGGTCGACACCTTGCC
>NZ_JBMDXT010000059.1:0-14599 GCF_048594475.1 Nakamurella sp.
CCCCGCGCGGATCAACCACGCGGGCTCGTATTAAGTGGTCGAATCCCTACCCACCCGTAAAATTCGGCGTATTTTGATCCGCGCGGGTAGGCGGGTCCGCGCGGGTCGGCGGGTCCGCGCGGGTCCGGGTCCGCGCGGGTCCGGCGAATCCGGACCTCGTCAGTACCCGCGGCTCGCGTCGGCCGGGCCGTCACCGCCGGCCAATGCCTCGGCGAACTCGGCGCCCCGGACCGGGCGGGAGAACATCGGGTAGTCCTTGGCGATCGCGTTGTCGTGCTCGTCCTGCGAGGTGGCCGCGACACAGTCGGTGAGCGTGTACACCTGATACCCGCGCTCGTAGCCGGACCGCATGGTCGACTCGACGCAGCAGTTGGTCAGGAAGCCGGCCAGCGCGATGGTGTCGATGCCCTTGGACCGCAGGATGAAGTCCAGGTTCGTCGAGGCGAACGCGTCCAGGCCGCGCTTGCCCTCGATCACGATATCGCCGTCCGCCGGGCTCATCTCGTCCACGATCGCGGCACCCCAGGTGTCCTTGACGAACGAGTTGGACTCGACCACCCCGGCCAGGATGCCGTACGGGGTCGACGAGATCTCCGCGTAGCCGGCGGCGAAGCTGATCGGCGAGTGGATCACGGTGGCACCGGCGGCCCGGGCGGCGTCGACGACGTCGGCGGTGTTCTTCATCATCCCGGTCGACTCCATGACGTCCTTGACGGCGCCGTGCAGCGTGCCGCCCTCGGTGGTGAAGTCGTTCTGGTACTCGATGAGCACCACCGCGGTGCGCTTTGGGTCGATGGCGGGGGCGTCGGACATCGTTGTCTCCGTTCCTCGGGGCGGATCGGCCGGCGGACGGGGTCGCCGCGCCGGACCGGCGGACAGGGTTTCAGGACTCCGACGGTAGTCCGCCCGGGCGCGGCGGTCCGATGGACGCCCGCCGGTGCAGCGGCATCGGGATCCGACGGGTCTGCCGCGTGCCGGCGGCGAGCATCCGGGCGGCCTCGCGACCGAGTTCTTCGTGCGGCAGGGCGACCGACGACAGCCCCGGCCGGAGCCAGCGGGCCAGGTCGCTGTCGTCGAAGGCGACGACCGAGACGTCCTCGGGAATCCGAAGTCCGGCGTCGGCCAGGGCCTGGTAGGCGCCGAACGCCGCTGCGTCGTTGATGCAGACCAGGGCCCGCGGCCGGACTCGGTTCGCCAGAAGTCCGTGCACCGCGTCGTAGGCGTGGGACGGCTCCCAATCGGTGTCGATGGGGACGGTGCCGGCCAGCTCCACCGACGCCCGGGCCAGCTCGCCACGGAGGCCGGCGAGCCGCTCCGGCAGGGCCAACGGCGCCCAGCTGTGCCACTGGGCGCCGCCCGTCATCCCGGGGGGCAGGTCGCCGACGAAATAGATGCCGTCCCGGTGGCCGGCCTCGAGCAGTGCGGCCGCCGCGGCTGCGCCCGCACCCCGCTCGTCGGGCAGGACGGTCGGGGCGGCGAAGTCGTCCCCGCTCCGACAGTTGAGCAGCGCCACCGGCGCCCCGCGCAACGCGTCCGGGACCGTGACGACCCGGGTGAACATGGCGGCGTAGAGGACCCCGTCCACCTGCCGGTCGAGCAGGTTGTGCACCAACCGCTCCTCGATGTCGGGCTCGCCCAGAGTGTCCACCGTGAACAGGGTGCGGCCCTGCCCGCGCAGTTCCTGCAGCGCGCCCCGGATCATCGCGTTGGCCGTCGAGGTGCTGGAGATGAAGTCGGAGATCAGGGCCACCGTGCCGGAGGTGCCCGTGCGCAGCACCCGCGCCGTCAGGTTCGGCCGGTACCCCAGCTCCCGTGCGGCGGCGAGCACGCGTTCGCTGGTCGCCGCCGAGATGCGCTGGTCGGTGCGCCCATTGAGCACGAAGGAGACCGCGCCGCGGGAGACGCCGGCGCGCGCCGCCACGTCGGCCAGGGTCACCCGGCCGGGCGGGCGCATGCCGTTGTCGACCACATCCGCTCCTCCCACGCCGGCTCGCGACCTTACCTCCGCTATTTCCTTATAGCAACCCCTTGACAACCGCCCAGGGCGCGGTGTTCAGTGCCTATACCGTTATAGCTGCCGCCGAGCGCCGCCGACAGGAGTCCCCATGACCGTCCCGAGCCTTCCGGCGCCGTCGCCGTCCACGGGCGGGTATCCCCATCTGGACCCGTTCTTTCGCGCCCGGCTGGCCGAGTTCGACGGGGCCGGCAGCCCGACCGGGACGGTGCCGGCCGCCTTCCTCTCCCCCGCCGGACCGTGGCAGCCACCGGCCGCGGTCCGCATCCGCGACCTGACGGCCGCCGGACCGCAGGGCGAGGTACCGCTGCGCACCTACTCGGTGCCGGGTCCCACCGGCGGGGATCGCCCGGCGCTGGTCTGGATGCACGGCGGCGGATTCGTCAGCGGCTCCCTGAACTGGGGCGAGGCCCACGGGGTGTGCGCCGAACTGGCCGCCCGCACCGGGGCCCTGGTGGTCTCGGTCGACTACCGCCTGGTCACCGACCAGGTGCGGTACCCCCTCCCGCTCGATGACGTCGACACCGCCTGGCGCTGGCTGCTGGACCGCACCGGGCGAGCCGGCCGCCCGACCCGGGTGCTGCTCGGCGGGGCCAGCGCGGGCGCCAACCTGGCCATCGCGACGGCCCTGCGCCTGCGGGACCGGGGCGACCGGATGCCGGACGGGCTGCTGTTGGCCTATGGCGCCTTCCACCACCCGTCGCCGGCTCCGGACCCGGACCTGGCCGGCGCGCTGGCCGGCCTCCCGGCCGTCCTGCTCAACCGGGAGTCGTTCGACGGCGGCGACTTCCTCCGCTACACGGGCCCGGCCCCGGCCCCGATCTACGCCCGGCCCGGGCATGCGGACCTGACCGGGTTACCGCCCACTGCGGTGATCAGCGCCGAGATCGACGACCTGCGGCCCTCCTCCGACCTGCTGGCCCGCCAGCTCGCGGACGCCGGCGTGCCGGTCACCCGGTACCTGGCCCGGGGCATGCTGCACGGCCACCTCAACTGGTTCCCCGGCGCCGACCTGCCCGAGGTCGACCGCACGATCGACGTTCTCGCCCAGGCCCTGGCCGGGGCCCCCCGGGCTCGCATCCCGGCCTGACCGGGACGACCCGCCCACCACGCATCACCGAGCCCGCACCAGCACCCCGCACGACCGCCTTCCGCTCCACGGCCGACCCGGTCGGCCGCTCAGGGCCGGTCGTGTCGCCCGGCCGCCCCGGCGGCCATCCGCCCAGCATGTCGCCCGGAGACACCCGTCTCCCGTACAAAGGAGTCACGCGCATGACGAACAGCCTCAGCACGCCGGTGAGCCGCTCCGGTCCCAACCCCTGGTGGGTCGGGACCGTCTGTGGCATGGCCACCTTCGTGGACGGGGCGGCGCTCACCGGCGTCACCATCGCCCTGGTGCTCTACCAGATGTCGATCGGCCTGACGCCCGACCAGGTGGGCGTGCTGACCGCCGCGCTGACCCTGGGGGTGGCCGTCGGCTCGCTGCTCGGCGGGCGGCTGGGCGATCGGCTCGGCCGGCGCAAGGTCTTCCTGGGCACCATGGTGCTGATCGTGCTCGGGGCCGGCCTGCCCGTGCTGAGCACGGGCTTCCCGCTGCTGCTGGCCGGTATCGGCATGCTCGGCCTGGGCGTCGGGGCCGATCTGCCGGTGGCCCTGGCGACGATCTCGGAGTCCGCGAACGACACCAACCGAGGCAAGATCATCGTCTTCTCCAACATCCTCGGCGGCTGCGGCATCGCCGCCGCCGTCCTGGTCGGCATCTTCTTCGGCGGCTCGGGCCTGCTCGGCGGCCAGATCATGTTCGCGATGTTCGCGGTCGTCGCGCTGGTCACCCTGGTGCTGCGGCTGTCCATCCCCGAGTCGGCGTCCTGGTTGCAGGCCCGGGCGGAGCGCCGGCAGGGCATCACGACGATCCGGGCCGACAAGGTCGACATCCGCGACCTGTGGCACCCGCCGTACCGTCGCCCGTTCGTCACGCTGGTGCTGTTCTACTCCCTCACCACCGTCGCGGTCAGCGTCGCGGGCACCTTCGGCACCTATGTCGCGGTCAACGTCGCCCACCTGGACATCCAGCAGTTCTCCACCGTCTCGCTGGTCGCGCTGCCGCTGAGCATCCTCGCCAGCCTGTGGTTCATGCGGGTGGCCGACACCGCCCTGCGCATGCCCTACTTCGTCGTCGGTGCGGTGACGGTGGTCGTGGCCAACCTGATCCCGGTGGCCTTCGGCTTCACGTTCCTCACGCTCATCGGGTCGACCCTGCTGAGCGTCGTGGGCGGCGCGTTCTGCTTCGAGACGATCATGAAGGTGTGGACCCAGGAGTCGTTCCCGGTCATGCTGCGGGCCACCGCCCAGGGCACCGTCTACGCGATCGCCCGGTTCTGCGCGGCCGGTCTGGCCGTCGTCACCCCGGCCCTGCTGCTGTGGAACCCCAGCGGGCTGTACCTGGCCGTCGCCGTGGTCGCGGCGATCGGCCTGACCATCGGCTGGCTGGGCTTCCGCCGCAACGCCCGCAACGAGTTCGACCACGAGCAGGAGTTGGACCCGGCGGCCGTCGCCGTGGCCGGCACCACCGTCTGACCCGCCCGCCCCTCTCGGAACCGACTTGGACACCTCATGACCACCACGATCCCGACCATCACCCAGGTGCCGTTCGACTGCGTCGTCGACGGGCTCACCCTGCGCGGCACCACCTACCTGCCGGCCGGCACCGGCGGACCCTTCCCCACCGCCCTGCTGCTGCACGGCTTCGGCGGCAACCGGGTCGAGGTGTCCGGCGCCTTCGTCCGGCTGGCCCGGGAGCTGGCCGGGCGGGGCATCGCCACCGTGGCCTACGACCGGGCCGGGCACGGCGAGAGCGACGGGGAGTTCTTCGACACCACCGCCACCGGTGACGTTCGGCAGGCGGTCGCGGTGGTGCGGCGGCTGGCCGACGTCGCCGAACTCGACTCCGCCAACCTGCACCTGGTCGGGATGAGCCTGGGCGCCGTCATCGCCAGCGGGCTCGCCCCGATCAGCCCGCTGCCCGTCCGGTCGCTGACCCTCTGGTCGGCCGCGGCCTCGTTCGCCGACGAGATCGGGGGCGGGCAGCTGCAGGGCAGGCCGGTCGACGGGATCGAGCGGGACGGCTACTTCGACTTCTACGGCATGCGGTTGGGCCCGGCGATGATCGCCGACGCATGCGGGTACGACGTCTACGGCCGCGCCGCCGCCTATCCCGGGCCGGTCCGGATCCTGCACGGCACGGCCGATTTCATCCCGGTGAGCTACGCCCAGCGGTTCGTCGAGGTGTACGGCGAGCAGGCCGAGCTCACCGTGGTCGATGGGGCGGACCACGGCTGGGCCCAGGTGCCGCACCGGGACCTGGTGATCGGGCAGACCGTGGACTTCGTCGTCCGGCAGGCCACCGGCGGCCACCGGTGACCGTTCCCGCGTCGCCGATCGGCCAGGTCGTCCCGCTCGCCGACGGGACCCGGGTCCGGATCGCCGGTCAGCTGGAGCTTCTCGACGTCGACGGGGCCTGGCGGCCGGTCCGGCTGCCGTCCCGCCGGTGGACCCACTTCCCGCCCGCGGCGGAGTTCCTGCGCGCGGTGGTCGAGCAGCCCGCCGGGGTGCGGCTGCTCGTCCGCACCGCGGCCACCCGGCTGGCCCTGCGGGTGCGCTGCACGCAGTTCCGGCTGGCCGACCAACCGCTGCCGGCCAACTGCTTCGTCGCCTGCGTCGACGGCACGCCCGTGGCCACCGCCCCGACGCCGCTGGACGGGGTCCGCACCATCGGCCTGGACTCGGAATCGGCCACCACCGAACGGGTTCGGCCCGATTCGGTGGTCGACCTCGGCCCGCTCCCGCCGGGCGATAAGACGGTGCAGATCTGGCTGCCGCAGTCGGTGACGGTGGACCTGCTGGGCCTGTCCGGCGACGCCCCCGTCGACGCCGCCCCGACCGACCGGCCCGTCTGGTTGCACCACGGCAGTTCGATCAGCCACTGCGTCGAGGCCGGCGAGCCGACCTCGGCGTGGCCGGTGGTCGCGGCCCGGGAGGCGAACCTGGAGGTGATCAACCTCGGTTTCGCCGGCCAGTGCATGCTCGACCCGTTCGTCGCCGACGCGATCGCCGCCACCCCGGCGGACGTGATCTCGCTCAAGGTCGGCATCAACCTGGTCGGGGCGCGCGCCATGGATCGACGGACCTTCGTGCCTGCCCTGCACGGGTTCCTCGACCGCATCCGGGCGGGGCACCCCCGTACCCCGCTGGTGCTGGCCTCGGCCATCCTGTGGCCGGGCAGCGAGGACGTGCCCGGACCGGGGACCCCGGACATCGCCGCGGACGGGTCGTTCACCTACCGCGCCGCCGGGGATCCGGCCGATGTCGCGCTGGGCGCGTTGACCCTGGCCACCTCCCGGGAGCACGTGCGGCACGTGGCGCAGGTCCGGGCCGCGGCCGGGGAGCCGATCCACTACCTGGACGGCCGGGAGCTGTACGGGGCGGCGGACGCCGAACGGTCACCGCTGCCCGACGGGCTGCATCCGGACGGCGCGATCTATCGCGAGATGGGCGCGCGATTCGCCCGCCTGGTCTTCGGGCCGGACGGCCTGCTGCCTCGCGATCGGATGGACCGGGCGGGTTGACCGCTCAGGTGCGCGGCTGCGAGTAGGCGCGCAGGCACCGGCTGACCCGTGCGGCACTGCGCCGGACGGCTTCCTCGCAGGCCGGTGCGCTACGGCGCATCCGAGCGGCCGACCCGGAGAGGGCGACCGACCCGACGATCATGCCATTGCCGCCGCGGACGCCCGCGGCCACACAGATGAGGTCGGGGAGGAATTCCTCGTACTCCCAGGCCACCCCGGTGCGGTTGACCGTGGCCAGGTCGTTCTCCAGGTCGGCCCGCCGGGTCATCGTGGCCGGGGTGAGCGAGCGCATCGGGTGTTCGTTGAGGTACTGGTCCCGCTGCTCGGGCAGCATGCCGGCCAGCAGCACCTTGCCGAAGGCGGTGGCGTGCGTCGCCTCGTGCAGGCCGACGTCCAGCGGGACCACCCGGGGACACTCCGGCGAGTCCTCGACGTGCGCGACGACGACCTCGCTGCCCCGGTACTGGGCGAAGTAGGCGGCCGCACCGACCTGCCGGTGCAGCATTCCCACCTCGGTCCGGACCTCCGGGCTGAGCCCGAACTGCCGATCCACCGACTGGCTCAGGATCCGCAGCTTGATGCCGAGGGCGAACCGCCGCTCGTCCTTGAGGTGGACCAGGTAGCCGGCGCCGACGAGGATGTGGGCCAGCCGGTACGCGGTGGACAGCGGGATGCCGACCCCGACGGCGATCTCCCGGGCCGAGGCGCCCTCCCGTTCGGCGACGAATTCGACGATGGTCAGCGCCTTGGTCAGCGTCACCGCGCCGTTGCCCAGGTCGGCCACCGGCGACCGGCGGGGGCGGGCGGGAGCAGCGGCATCGGCGTCGGCGGCGACCATGGCGCCCATGGTGCCTGCGACCCGGGGCGACCGCCAACCCGGGTCGCGGCGACCGGGCCGACGGGCCCGCACCGCGCCGGCGGTTCATGCCGTCCGCGCCCGAACCGGTCAGATGACCGTTTCCGAGACCCGGTGGGGAGCGAGCTCACCCGCGGCGATCTGGGCCGCGTAGTGACAGGCCACCCGGTGTCCGGGCGAGAACTCGGTCAGCACCGGGCGCTCCGTGTCGCACCGGGTCGGCTGCCGCCAGGGGCAGCGGGTGTGGAAGCGGCAGCCGGCCGGCGGATTGGCCGGCGAGGGCAGGTCGCCGGTGAGCAGGATCCGTTCGCGGCTGTCCTCGACCACGGGGTCCGGCACCGGCACCGCGGACAGCAACGCCCGGCTGTACGGGTGCAGCGGGTTCGCGTACAGGTCGGTCGACGTGGCCTCCTCGACCAGGGCGCCCAGGTACATGACGCCGACCCGGTCGGAGATGTGCCGGACGACGGCCAGGTCGTGCGCGATCACCACGTAGGTCAGGCCCAGGTCCGCCTGCAGGTCCTCCAGCACGTTGATCACCTGGGCCTGCACCGAGACGTCCAGCGCGGAGACCGGTTCATCGGCGACGATCAGGTCCGGATCGACGGCCAGCGCCCGGGCGATGCCGATGCGCTGCCGCTGGCCACCGGAGAACTCGTGCGGGAACTTGCGCAGCGCCGAGGTCGGCAGGCCGACCGCGGAGAGCAGGTCGCGCAGCCGCTTGGACCCGGCCCCGTCACCGGTCTGAAGGCCGTGCGCGCGCATGCCCTCCTCCAGGATCGACTGGACGGACTGGCGCGGGTCCAGCGAGGACAGCGGGTCCTGGAACACCATCTGCATCCGCCGCCGGATCTGGCGCAGCGGTTCGGGCTTGAGGTCGGCGACGTTCACCCCGTCGAAGAGCACGGACCCGCCGGTCGGCTCGGTCAGCCGCAGGATGGCCCGGCCCAGGGTGGTCTTGCCGCAGCCCGATTCGCCGACCAGCCCGTAGGTCTCACCGCGCTTGACGGCCAGCGAGACGCCGTCGACGGCGTAGACGTGGCCGACCACCTTGTCGATCAGCACCCCCTTCCGGATCGGGAAGTGCACCTTGATGTCGTTGACCTCCAGCAGGATCTCGGCGTCTTTGGTGGCCGCCGACAATTCCGCGGCGGGGCGGTCGGGCAGCGGCTCGGACTCGTGCGCGCCGTGTTCCATCCGGTCGGTCGCGACCTCGGCGGCCGCGTGCGCGGTCGCCTCGTCCGGGTTGACCACGATGGGGTCCTCCCACGCCGGCCCGGTCGTCATGACGCCCCCTTGGTCAGGTCGAGCCCGTCGGCGGTCCCGCCGGCACCACCGACAGCACCCCGTGCCTCATCGGCAGCCCCGCCGACCGGGGCCGGCAGCACCGGGTGGTGGCACCGCTGCAGGTGATCGGGGGCCGCCTGCGGGGCGGGCTCGAGCTCCGGGGTGACCTGCCGGCACGGATCGATCTCCCGCGAGCACCGCGGGGCGAACGCGCAGCCGCCGACCCAGGGGATGTTGTCGGCGACCGACCCGACGATCGGCGTCAGCCGCTCCCCCGGACCGGCGTCCAGCCGCGGGATCGACTCCAGCAGGCCGTGCGTGTAGGGATGCCGCGGCGCAGCGAACAGCTCGTGCCGGTCGGCCCGTTCGACCACCCGGCCCGCGTACAGCACGTTCACCTCGTCGCACAGACCCGCGACGACGCCCAGATCGTGGGTGATCATGATCAGCGCGGTGCCGTGCTCGACCACCAGCGTCTTGAGCAGGGACAGGATCTGGGCCTGGATCGTCACGTCCAGGGCCGTCGTCGGCTCGTCGGCGATCAGCAGCCGCGGCCGGCAGGCCAGCGCCATCGCGATCAGCGCGCGCTGCCGCATCCCGCCGGAGAGCTGGTGCGGGTACTCCTTGAGTCGCCGCCCCGGGTCCGGGATGCCCACCGAGTCGAGCAGGTCCCGGGCCTCGCCCATGGCCGCGGAGCGTTTCATGCCACGGTGCCGCTCCAGCACCTCGGACACCTGGATCCCGATGGGCACGACCGGGTTCAGCGAGGACAGCGGGTCCTGGAAGATCATCGCCAGGTCACGGCCGCGCCGGTCCCGCATGGCGTTCAGGGACAGGCCCAACAGGTCGGTGCCCTCGAACTCCACCCGGCCGGTGACGGTATTCCCACGCCGCGGCAGCAACCGCATGATCGCCAGCGAGGTCACCGACTTGCCGCAGCCGGACTCACCGACCAATCCGACGGTCTGCCCGGGCGCGACCGAGAAGCTGACCCCGTCCACCGCCTTCATTGGGGCCACGCCCCGCCGGTTGAAGGTGACGGCCAGATCGGTGACCGTCAGCAATGCCTCGCTCATCCGGTCACCGCCGGCTCTTGGGATCAATCGCCTCGCGCAGGGATTCGCCCAGCAGGGTGAAGCCCAGGCAGACCACGATGATGGCGATGGCCGGCCAGAAGGCCAGCCCGGGATGGGAATCGATGACGTTCTGCGCCTCGCCCAGCATCTGTCCCCATTCGGATTCGGACACGTCCTGCGACCCCAGGCCCAGGAACGACAACGCAGCGGCGTCGATGATCGAGGTGGCGATCACCAGGGTGGCCTGCACGATCACCGGGGACAGCGAGTTGGGCACCATGTGCCGGAAGACGATGACCCCCCGGCGGACCCCGAGCGCCCGGGCGGCCAGCACGTGGTCGGACTCGCGCTGGGCCAGCATCTGCCCGCGCAGCAGCCGGGCGAACACCGGGATCTGCACGATCGCCACCGCGATGATCACGCTGGTCAGGCTGGGGTTGGCGAACAGCACGGCGATCGAGATGGCCAGCAGCAGGCTGGGAATCGAGAGCATGACGTCGACGATGCGCATGATGACGGTGTCCACCCAGCCACCGAACGCACCGGCGGTGATGCCCAGGATCAACCCGCCGATCAGACCGATCGTGGTGGCCAACACCCCGACCAGCAGGGTTTGCCGGCTGCCGACCAGCATGCGGGAGAACAGGTCCCGGCCCAGGGTGTCCCCGCCGAGCGGGAAACCCGACTGCGGCGGGGCGATCTGGTTGCGGGCCCGCGAGGTCTGGCCGATCAGCACCTGGGCGCCCGGGTCGTGCGGGGCGAACAGCGGGCCGAAGATCGCCAGCAGCAGGAACAGCCCGACGATCACGGCGCCGACCCAGAACAGCGGCGAGACGCGCAGCCGCTGCCAGGCCGACCCCCACAGGGACAGGCCCTTGTCGTCGCCGGTGACCAGCGAGTCGATGCGCTGCTCGCGCGCCCGGCGGTAGGTGGTGACCATCAGCGCGTCCGGATTCTCGGGTCGACCAGCGCGTAGGCCAGGTCGACGAGGGTGTTGATGATGACGAACACCGCGGCCGCGGCGATGATGACGACCTGCATCACCGGGTAGTCCTTCTTGGTGAAGCCGATGGCCAGCGCCTCGCCCAGACCCGGGTAGGCGAAGACCTTCTCGGTGAGCACGGCGCCGACCAGCAGCGCCCCGGTCTGCAACCCGGTCACCGTGATGACCGGGAGCATCGCGTTGCGCAGCACGTGCCGGCTGCGGATGGTGCCGTTGGTCAGCCCCTTGGCCTCGGCGGTGCGGACGAAGTCCTCGCCCTGCACCTCCAGCACCGAGGCCCGGGTGATCCGGAAGATGACCGCGAACGGGATGGTGGCCAGCGCGATCCACGGCAGGATCAGGTGTCTCGTCGCGTCCCAGGACGCGTCCCACTCCCGGGTCAGCACCCCGTCCAGGATGAACAGGCCGGTGACCCGGGTGGCGCCGATGCCGGCCGTCTGCCGGCCCGAGGGCGGCAGCACGCCGAGTTTCACCGCGAACACGAACTTGAGCAGGAAGGCGAGGAAGAACACCGGGACGGCGATGCCGATCAGCGAGGTGATGATCAGCCCGGTGTCCAGGAACCCGCCCTTGCGCCGGGCCGCGAAGTAGCCCAACGGGATGCCGAACAGCAGGGCCAGCACGATGGCGCCGACGGCCAGCTCGATGGTGGCGCCGAATCGGGTGAAGAAGACGTCCATGACGTCGGTCCCGGGCGAGACTCCGGTGGACTGGCCGAAATCGCCGGTCAGCACCCGGCCCAGATACTTGAAGTACTGCACGATGACCGGCTGGTCCAGGCCCAGGACCTTCTCCAGTTCGGCCCGCTTCTCCGGGGTGGCCCGATCGCCCAGCAGTGCGGAGACCGGGCCGCCGGGCAGGCTGCGCAGCCAGAAGAACAGCAGGATGGACAGCACGAACAACACCAGCACCAGCTGCAGCAGCCGGCGAACCGTGTACCTGAGCATCGGCCCCTCCGGTGCGGCGAGCGGGCGGGGGACGCGCGATCGCCGATGGCGTCAAGAATGGCGCGACCCGCGGGATCCGGCATCTTTGCCGGATCCCGCGGGCCGCGGAACCTCCGGGTCAGCTGGTCTTGTAGACCGTGCTGAACCGCTCGTCGGTCAGCGGGCTGGCCACCAGACCTTCGACGTTGCCGGCGACCACGATGGCCGGGGGCGAGTGCGAGATCGGCACGGCCGGCAGGTAGGTGCCCATCAGATCCTGATTGATCTTGACGTACGCCGCGTTGCGCTGGTCCGGATCCGGGATCGCGTCGGCCTGCTTGAGCGCCTCCGACAGGGTGGCGCCCCAGGGCTGGGTGCCGGTGTTGAACCGGTTGTCGGTCCGGGTGAAGAACGTGCCGATGAAGTTGTCCGGCGTGTTGTAGTCACCGGTCCAGCCGAGCAGGAACAGGTCGGCGTCATGCGCCTCGACACCGTCGAGATACCCGCCGTTCCACGGCTTGGAGATCTCGTTGACGGTGATGCCGACCGCCTCCAGATCCGCCTTGAACGCGGTGAACACGCTCTTGGGGTCGGGCATGTAGGGCCGGCTGACCTCGGTCGGCCACCAGAAGTTGACCGTCAGGTTCGACTGGCCGGCCTCGGCCAGCAGCTGCTTGGCCTTGTCCGGGTCGTACGGGTACTTCGTCACGTCGTCGGTCCAGCCGTCGACCGTGTCCGGGTAGAAGATGTCCGCGACCTTGGCGCCGTCGGGCAGCTGGGACTGGACGAACTGCTCGCGGTTGAGCGCGTAGGCGATGGCCTGCCGCACCTTCAGGTCGGCCAGGGCGGGGTTGGTGCCCTGGGTCATGCCGAGGTACATCACATTGAACGCGGGCCGGACCTCGACGTTGAAGCCGGCGCTGGTGAGCCCGTCCCAGTCCGCCGGGCTCGGGAAGTCGTACCCGTCGATGGTGCCGGCCTGCAGCTCCTGCTTGCGGGCGGTCTCGTCCGGGATGATCTTGAAGATCAGGGTCTTGGTCTTGGCCTTCTCGCCGTAGTAGTCGTCGTTGCGGACGAGGGTCACGGTGTTGTTGGCCTTGTCGTAGGCCTGGAACTTGTACGGGCCGGCGCCGGTCGGATGCTCCGTGGCGTAGGCCGGGTAGACGAACGAGTCGCCCTGGGCCACCACGTTGTCCGCGTCGTACTGCTTGAGCGCGGTCGGCGACTGGATCGAGTAGGACGGCAGACCCATGACGCCGGGGAACTTCGAGGTCGAGGTGGTCAGCGCGATGACCGCCTTGTTGCCCTCGGCGGTGCAGCTGGAGTAGACGGACGGAACGGGCTGCCCGTCGTCGCCGACCTGGCCCTTGAACCCGCCCATCACGTCCGACCAGTACTGGGCCTGGGTGGCGCCGGCACCGGTCTGGTTGTACATCCGGTCGAGGTTGAAACACACGGCGGCGGCGTCCACGGGGGTGCCGTCGTGGAACGTCACGCCGTCCCGGATCGTGAACGTCCAGGTCTTGCCGTCGGTGCTCTGCTCCCAATCGGTCGCCAGGGCCGGTTCCGGGTCGGCGGTGCCCGGCTTGAACCGGATCAGGCCCTCGTTGATCTGGCGGGCCACCCGGAAGGTCTCGCCGTCGGTCGCGTACAGCGGGTCGAACATGCTCGGGGCGCCGGCCGCGCCGAAGACGAGCTGCCCGTCGGGATCGGCCGGTTGCCCGCCCGAGCCTTCGCCGGCCGACCCGGAAGACTGGGTACTCGTTCCGGCCGCAGCCGTGGTGCCGGCGTCCCGGCTCGAGCTGGCGCAGGCCGTCAGCCCGAGCACCAGGACGCCGGCCAGGCCGGCTCCGACCCACAGATGACGTTTCACGCTGGCGTTCCTCCAGTTGTGCTCGGCAACACGGCGAGGTCGCGGCGATGCGGCGGGTGGGACGCACCGGCGCCCGGCTCCGTGACACCGCTGCCCACCGCGACGTGCGGAACCGTAAACCCCAGTTCACTCACCGCACCAGTACGTCATCGCATCGTTACCCAATAACCGCGGTCGAAACACGACGATCTTGCGGCGCCGGGGGCATTTCACCGGAGGCTTTCCGTCGTCCGGCGCCCATGGCCGACCCCGTCATTACCGATTCTTGGGACAAGCGCCCCAGCCGATACGGTGGAGGGGCGGCAACGGCGGGCTCGCCCGCCCGGACAGCGCCCACCCCCCGGGCGCGACTGGTAGGGAGACATGAGCATGACGACGACCGATCTGGGACCGACCGCGACCGCGTCGGTCAGCCCCACCGAGGGCAACCCCCATCCCTGGCCGGGCCTGAACGCCCCGCTGGAGATCGCCGACCCCGAGGTCGCCGAGTACGTGGCCAAGGAGGTGCAGCGCCAGCAGCAGACGCTGGAGATGATCGCCTCGGAGAACTTCGCCCCGATCGCGTCCATGCAGGCCCAGGGCAGCGTGCTGACCAACAAGTACGCCGAGGGCTACCCCGGACGGCGGTACTACGGCGGCTGCGAGAACGTCGACGTCATCGAGAAGCTGGCCATCGAACGGGTCAAGGCCCTGTTCGGGGCGGGTTTTGCCAACGTCCAGCCGCACTCCGGCGCCAGCGCGAACGCCGCCGCGATGCAGGCGCTGATCAAGCCGGGCGACACGATCCTGGGCCTGTCCCTGGCCCACGGCGGGCACCTGACCCACGGCATGCGGATCAACTTCTCCGGCCTGCTCTACAACGTCGCCGCGTACGAGGTGTCCAAGGAGGACTACCGCATCGACATGGACGAGGTCGGCAAGCTGGCCCGGCAGCACCGG
>NZ_JBMDXT010000590.1:0-4045 GCF_048594475.1 Nakamurella sp.
CCGTTCCTGGACGGCTGGACGCTGCACCTGGCCGGTGAGCCGCCGTTCGCGGTGCCCCCGGACGACCACGACCCGGATCGGCGCCGGGCGACCGAACCCGGCCGGGCGGTCCTCGGGCTGTCCAGCCCGCTGGGCATCGAGGACCTGCCCCCGGAGCAGGCGCGGCCGCTGCTGGACGCCTGGCACGACGGCGCCGCCGGGCTGCGTCCCGACTTCGACGCCTGGGCCGCGGTCGGTCGGCACGAGCCCGACCCGGCCACGCTCAAGGACCTCCTGCACGCCGGCTTCGTCGGCCTGCAGATCCCGGCCACGTGGTGGGCGTCGCCGGCCGACGTGGACCGGCTGGGGGAGATCCTCGAGGTCGTCCAGGACGCCGGCCGGCCCGTGTTCGTCCACCCCGGCCCGGTTCCGGCGCGGACGGCGTCACCGCCGCGGCCCGCCTGGTGGGCCGCCGTGGTGGACTACCCGGCCCAGCTGCAGGCCGCCTGGTGGTCGTGGCTGATCGCCGGCCGCGCCGGATTCCCCCGTCTGCGAGTCTGTTTCGCGGCCGGCGCCGGGCTGGCTCCCGCCCAGCACGAACGCTTCCGGGCCCGCGCCGGCCGCCCCGTGACCGTGGATCGGATGACCTTCGTCGAGACCTCGTCCTACCAGCGGCAGGGCGTCGACGCCCTCACCCGCGCGCGGGGCGTCGACCCGATCGTCGTCGGCAGCGACCGCCCGTACGGCGTGCCGTACGCGACCGACCTGGGTGACGCCGCCCGGATCGCCTTCACCGTGACCAATCCGCACCGACTCCTGACCGGAGAACCCTCGTGACCAGCACCGAGATCCGCCCGCAGACCGACCCGGCCACCGGGACCCGCCCGCTTGCCACCACCGACGACGCCGAGCTCGCCACCAGCATCGCCGGGCGGGTCGAGGGCCCCACGGTCGCCGCCCGGCATGCGCGCCGGCTCGCCGACGAGGCCGGCGACCTGACCCTGGACACCCTGCCCGGACGCGATCTGGACCCGGACGAGCTGATCGCCCTGGCCAGCGCGATCGCGGCCGACCCGGCCCCGCTGGAGCCGCACATCGCGTTCAGCGACGACAAGCGGCACTACGTCAGCCTGCATCGGGACAGCCACGTGGACGTCTGGCTGCTGTGCTGGACGCCGGAGAACGACACCGGGTGGCACGACCACGACATCTCCTCGGGCGCCGTCGCCGTGCTGCGCGGGGCACTGACCGAGCACAACCTGTCGGTCGGTGACGGCGGCATCCGCACGGACGTCACCGCCGGTCAGGTGTTCGGGTTCGGGCCGGACCACATCCACCGGCTCACCGGTCGCGATCCCGGCAGTGTCTCGGTGCACGCGTACTCGCCGCCGCTGTGGCGGATGGGCCAGTACACGCTCGGCCCGGGCGGTGTGCTTCGGCGGCGGACCGTCTCCTACGCCGACGAACTGCGGCCGACCGACGAGTAGGCCCCACCCACAGGTGGACCCGGCCGCTGGGGTGGTGCGGGGTGGCGCGGGGCTCGGCCGGCGGATGGAAGGATCGGCGCCATGAGCACGCCTGATCGCCGGCCCCGGGTGCTGTCCGGCATCCAGCCAACGGCCGACTCCTTCCACATCGGCAACTACCTGGGCGCGCTGCGCCAATGGGTTCGGATGCAGGACACGCACGAGTGCTTCTACTGCGTGGTCGACCTGCACGCGATCACCGTCGAGCAGGATCCGGCGGTGCTGCGGCAGCGGACCCGGGTCGCCGCCGCGCAGCTGCTGGCGCTGGGCATCGACCCGGACCGGTCGACCCTGTTCGTCCAGTCGCAGGTGCCGGCGCACACCCAGCTGTCCTGGGTGATGGAGTGCCTGACCGGCTTCGGCGAGGCCAGCCGGATGACGCAGTTCAAGGACAAGTCGCAGCGCGGCGGGGCCGACCGCTCCAGCGTCGGGCTGTTCACCTACCCGATCCTGCAGGCCGCCGACATCCTGGCCTACCAGGCCGACGCCGTGCCGGTCGGGGAGGACCAGCGCCAGCACCTGGAACTGACCCGCAACCTGGCGCAGCGCTTCAACGCGCGGTTCGGCCGGACCTTCGTGGTACCCGATCCCTACATCCTCAAGACCACGGCCAAGATCTACGACCTGACCGAGCCGCGGGCCAAGATGAGCAAGTCGTTGCCGAACGGCACCCTTGACCTGCTGGCCCCGGTCCGGACGAGCGTCAAGCGGATCAAGTCGGCGGTCACCGACACCGAGCGCGAGATCCGCTACGACGAGGAGAACAAGGCGGGCGTGTCGAACCTGCTCGGCCTGCTGTCCGAACTGCGCGAGGTGCCCATCGCGCAGCTGGAGCAGGAGTACGCCGGGCGGGGCTACGGCGACCTCAAGGGCGGCCTGGCCGAGGCGTTCGCCGCCTTCGTCGAGCCGGTGCAGGCCCGGGTCCAGGAGTTCCTCGCCGATCCGGCCCAGCTGGACAAGATCCTGGCGGCCGGGGCCGAGCAGGCGCGCGCGGTCGCGAGCGTCACCGCGGCCACGGTCTACGAGAAGATCGGCCTGTTCGCCCCCTGATCTGGTGTGCGCGGCGCATCGCGGGGTACAGACCTGGCGAGTGGCATCCGTTCGACACCCCCCACCCGGAGGTTTCATGGTCACCACGCCGGAGCGCACGACCGCGAAGGCGCCGGTCCCGGTCGATCCACCGGCCATGGGCCGGCTCGTCCTGCTGGGCAAGCGCATTTCCTCCCGCCGCGGCGTCAAGCACCTGATCGCCGCGATCACCCGCTACGGCGATCGGCTGGGGAGCCAGTTCGCCGGGGCGATGACGTACTTCTCGTTCCTGTCCCTGGTGCCGATCCTGATGGTCGGCTTCTCCGTCGCCGGCATCATCCTGCGCAACAACCAGGAGCTGCTGGACACCCTGGAGAACGAGGTGGCCAAGCTCCTGCCGGGCGGGATCGCCGACCAGGTCGTGGCCCTCATCGACAGCGTCGTGGCCAACCCGCTGGGCATCGGCATCATCGGTCTGCTGATCGCGCTGTATTCCGGGATCGGTTGGATGGGCAACCTGCGCCGCGCGATCCGGGCGCTGTGGGGCCGCAAGTTCGAGTCGGCCAATCCCAATGGCGACAGCCTGGTGATGGGCACCATCAAGGACCTCGGTGCGCTGGCCGGGCTGGCCGTGGCGGTCACCGTATCGGTGGGCCTGTCGGCGATCGGCGCCCAGTTCGCCGGCACCATCCTGGGCTGGCTCGGGCTGTCCGACGTCAGCTGGCTGCTGCCGGTGGTCACGGTGGTGCCGATCCTGATCGCGATGGCGGCCGACGTCCTGATCTTTATGTGGGTCTACACGATCCTGCCGCCGAAGGCCCAGCGGTCGCCGTTCAAGGCCCGGCTGCGCGGGTCGATCGTCGCGGCCATCGGCTTCGAGATCCTGAAGTTCGCCCTGACCACGATCCTGCCGGCCTTCACCGGCAGCTCCAAGACTGCGGCGATCTTCGGGCCGGTCATCGGTCTGCTGTTCTTCTTCAACCTGGTCGCCCAGCTGGTGCTGTTCGTCGCGGCCTGGGTCGCCACGGCCAACGAGTCCGACGAGGACGACGACGAGCCGCTGCCCGAGGTGCCCGAGGCCACGTTCATCGTCCGCAAGGAGTCCTCCCGGATGACGTCGGCGGCGGCGCTCGGGGTCGGGGCCGTCATCGGCTGGGGGGCGCGCCGGCGCCGCGACTGACGTCCGCGCCCCGGCCAGCTCGTCGGTGGGGCCATCGGCCCTGGTGGGCCTGCCGGGGACGGCCGGCTTCGCGGACGAAATCCGCGTCGGATCGGGCGTTTCGGGCGCGGGGTCGCGGCTTTGATCAGCGAAGCGCGGCGGGCCCGTCGGGGTCGGCCGGCTTCGCGGACGAAATCCGCGTCGGATCGGGCGTTTCGGGCGCGAGGTCGCGGCTTTGATCAGCGAAGCGCGGTGGGACCGTCGGGGTCGGCCGGCCGGGGATCCGCCGGATCCGCCGAATCGGCCGCGCCGTCCGGCTTGGCTGCTGCTGCCGGGTCGGCGGTCTCGGTGG
>NZ_JBMDXT010000591.1:0-2017 GCF_048594475.1 Nakamurella sp.
TGCCCATGGCCAAGAACGCCGCCGGGTCCGGCTCCTCCGCGAAACCATCGAAGGAAGCGAAGAAGGCGGCCAAGGCCGAGAAGCGCGCCGCCGCCAAGGAGCGCCGCAGCCAGCTCTGGCAGGCGTTCCAGATGCAGCGCAAGAACGACAAGAAGCTGCTGCCGTACATGATCGGCGCGCTCGTCGGCACCGCTGCGGTCGTCACCCTGGCCCTGATGTGGTTCCTGCCGTGGTGGATGGTGCTGCCGCTGGGCATCATCATCGGCGCGCTCCTGGCCATGATCATCTTCTCCCGGCGGGTGCAGAAGAGCGTCTACGCGCAGGCCGACGGAACCCCGGGCGCGGCCGCTTGGGCCCTGCAGAACAACCTGCGCGGCACCTGGCGGGTCACGCCCGCGATCGCCGGCAACACCTACCTCGACGCCGTGCACCGGGTGATCGGCCGGCCGGGCGTCATCCTCGTCGGCGAGGGCGCCCCGCACCGGGTGAAGCCGCTGCTGGCCCAGGAGAAGAAGAAGATCGCCCGCATCGTCGGCGACACCCCCATCTACGACTTCATCGTCGGCAACGAGGAGGGCGAGACCACCCTGCGCAAGCTCGCCCCCGCGATCATGAAGCTGCCGCGCAACATCCCGGCGCCGATGGTCGGCGAGCTGGACAACCGGCTAGCCGTGCTGGCCGCCAAGTCACAGGGCGGGCTGCCCAAGGGGCCGATGCCGGCCGGGGTCAAGCAGCGCAACATGCAGCGCGCGATGCGTCGCCGCTGACTCCGCCACTGACCCCGCCGCAGGCTCCCGCGCTGGCCCGGCCGCCGGCCGCACCGCCGGCCCCACCGATGGTGGGAGCCGATCAGATCTCGTCGCCCGGCCGGGCCGGCGGCTCGGCCGGCTCGGTGCGTCGCGCGACCTCGTCGGCGAAGTCCCGGGCCCGCGCGATCGAG
This sequence comes from Nakamurella sp., assembly GCF_048594475.1. Taxonomy (NCBI): domain Bacteria; kingdom Bacillati; phylum Actinomycetota; class Actinomycetes; order Nakamurellales; family Nakamurellaceae; genus Nakamurella; species Nakamurella sp. The sequence continues at coordinate 941 of NZ_JBMDXT010000591.1, forward strand.
TCCTGACTGGCCTGCAGGTCCTCGGTCCCCCGGCGCATTTCCGGGTTCTCGGCCGCCGGCCCGTCCAGCAGGGTCCGGGCCGCGGCGTCCGGACCGCGGTCGGGCACCCCCTCGACGTCCGGCTCGGCCGCGGCGGCCGGGCCGCCCGAGTCCGGCTCGGTTCCGGTGCCGGGGGCGGCGTCGTCGTCCAGGGTGGCGGTCGGGACGTCGTCCGGCTCCGTTCCCGGATCGTTGCCCTGGTGGTCGGTGGGCAGGCTGGCGGTCATGGTCGGGACCCTCCTCGTCGGCGCACGGCGCGCGGCGGCCACCCGATCGGTGGCCCGGTCCAGGGTTCGTACCCAGCGGGCCACCGACCGACACGCGTCCGGGCGGCCGCGCCTACCGGATCCGCAGCACGACCGTGCGGCACAGCCGGTCGTGCAGGCCGCGGCCGTTCGCGTCGAGCAGCAGCGGCGGGACGATGAGGAAGATCAGCACGGTCCGCGGGATCGCCCACAGCCCCACGAACGAGCGCACCCGGTCCCGGTCCTTGTCCATGGGCACGACCCGGATGCCCAGCGCGGCCTGGCCGGGGGTGATCCCGAACAGGGCGACGGTGATCACCGTCATCACCGCCCACACGACCAGACTGGTGTTGCGGGGCGCCTCGGGTGCGGTGAACCACCAGGCGACCAGGGCCGACAGCACGATGTCGATCACGAACGCGCCGACCCGTGCGGCCATCGAGGCGACCGACCCCACGCCGGTCTCCGGCAGCCCCAGCGCCCGCCCCGGATAGGCCTGCTCGGCCGGGCCGTTCGTCGTCGTCATTCCCCCAGGGTAGGCATTCGCCCGCGTAACTCCGGCGAAACCTGGTCGAGACTCGGCGGCAACAGCACGTGCTTAGCGTGGCGCAGGCATGGCGATGGAGCCGGCGCGTCCAGCACTGCTCGCGGCGGCATCGACCGGTCCGCAGGACCCGACGCCCGCGATGCAGGGAAGGGTTGTACGGTCCCTGCGACAGGTTGTCCATCGACTGGGGTTGTCCACCGACGACAAGGAGCGCGTGCGTGTTCTCCACCACCGAAGAGCTGGTCA
>NZ_JBMDXT010000592.1:0-4674 GCF_048594475.1 Nakamurella sp.
GGCAAGGAGATCCGATGACCACGTACGCCGAGGCCACCGACAAGACCGTCGACACCTTCAAGCAGGGTGCGCGGGCGATGACCGACCGCCTGGATTTCCTGGCGACCATGCCGTCGCTGGACTTCGTCGAGCCGGTCGAGCGGTACTTCGACTACCTGCAGAAGGCGGTCGACCTCAACCGCGAGATGCTGATCCGCTGGGCCGAGCTGGCCTCGCAGATGTCGGGCACGCTGCGCGACGAGGCCCTGAAGGCCGGACACGCCCTCGAGGGCAAGGTCGAGGAGATGGCCGACAAGTCCGGCGAGCTGGCGCTCAAGGGCAAGGACCTGGCCGACAAGGCCGTCGACCAGGCCGGTGACGTCGTCGACCAGGCCGTCGAGGCCGGCGAGGACGCGGTCGAGGCCGGCAAGGAGACCACCCGCAAGGTGACCGGCAAGGCCAAGGAGCTGGCCGACGAGGCCACCGACACGGCCGAGGACGTCACCGACGAGGCGGCCGACACCGCCGAGGACCTGGCCGACGACGCCGCCGACTCCGCGCAGAAGACCACCAGCCGCAGCCGCAGCCGCCGGTCCTGATGCCCGCACCGGCCGGTCCCGTGCGGACCGGCCGGTGCCGGTCGGCCGCTGGCCCGGCCTGCACGGCGCCCGCACTGCGACCGCACTGGGTCCGTACTGGGCCCGCGCGGATGACATCGTCGACTCCGGCCCCGCCGGTCACATCTGCGGCGAGTTGATCCGCGCGGGCGTTGTTGATCCGCGCGGGCAGGGCACGGCCCGATGGCGGGCCTAGTGGGCGATGGCGGGCACGGTGGGCGCGGTGGGCGCGGTGGGCATGGTGGGCGTGGCGCCCGGTGGGGCCGGGAGCGTCACCGCGCGCCGGTCACGATCAGCCCGCCGAGTTCATCGTCGGCGACCACGGCCGGGGTCAGGCCGAGGCGGCGCATCCGGTCGGTGACCGATGCGACCTGCGCCGTTCCGACCTCCACCAGCAACAGTCCGCCCGGCGCGAGCCAGCCCGGCGCGCCGGCGATCACCCGGCCCAGGACGTCCGTCCCGTCCGGCCCGCCGTCGAGGGCGACCGCCGGCTCGTGGTCACGCGCCTCCGGCGGCATCAGCGCGATCGCCGCCGTGGGCACGTACGGGGCGTTGGCCACCAGCACATCCAGCCGCGCCCGCCGATCGGCCGGGAGCGCCGCGAACAGGTCTCCCCGGCGCACGGTCCCGCCGACCGCGGCCAGGTTGCGGGTCGCGCAACGCACCGCGGCCGGGTCGAGATCGCCGGCCATCAAACGGGTTCCGGGCACGGCCAGGGCGATGGCCAGCCCGATCGCCCCGCACCCGCAGCACAGGTCCGCGACCTGCGGCGGGTCCGCCCGTTCCGGCCCGGCGGCCGCCCGCAGGTGGGCCACCGCCACGCGCACCAGCAGCTCGCTGCGGCGCCGCGGGACGAACACCCCCGGGTCGATCGCCACCCGCCGGCCGGCGAACTCCGCCCAGCCGACGACCTGCTCCAGCGGCAACCCGGCGACGCGCCGGGCCAGCAGCCGCGCCAGCTCGCCGGCCGAGCCCGCCGCCTCCAGCAGCACGGCCGCCTCGTCCTCGGCGAACACGCACCCGGCCGCACGCAGCCGGTCGACCAGCCAGGCCGGTGGCGTTTCACCGGCCCCCGGACCCGGGTACGTGCCTGATGCGGTCATCGACCGCATCATCACCCATCACCGGCGGGCCCGTCGCCGGCATGTCCCCGCCGGTGTTCCCCGGCCGCGGGATCGCCGGCGGGGCCCGGACTCGAGGAGGACGCATGTCCGCACCATTGACCGGACGCCGGGTGGCCATCCTGGCCGCCGACGGCGTCGAGCGGGTCGAGTTCGAGCAGCCGCGGGATGCGTTGGCGGCCAACGGCGCCCGCACCGACCTGCTCTCCCTCCGCCCGGGAACCATCGCCGCGCGGGACCACGACCTCGACCCGGCCGGCGAGTTGCCGGTCGATCTCGTCGTCGGCCGGGCGGCCGTCGACGACTACGACGCCCTGGTGCTGCCGGGTGGCACGGTCAACCCTGACAAGCTGCGGATCGACGCGGACGCGGTGGATTTCGTCCGGGCCTTCGTCCGGTCGGGCAAGCCGGTCGCGGCCATCTGCCACGGGCCGTGGACGCTGGTCGAGGCCGGCGTGGTCGACGGCCGGACCGTCACGTCGTACCCGAGCATCCGGACCGACCTGGCCAACGCCGGCGCCACCGTGGTCGACCGGGAGGTCGCCGTGGACGGCAATCTGATCACCAGCCGCGACCCGGACGACCTGCCGGCCTTCTGCGCCGCCCTGGTCGACGCCCTGCGGGCCTGACCACCCCCGGAGCCGGTCGCCCGACCGCCCCGGTGTGACGAACGGCTCGGATCGCGCGCCCGTCACAACCCGCCGCCCGACGTGGCGTCACCCTGCCGTCGCGGCCAGGAGACCGGCAAGGAGACACTGTCGTCGAGCGACCGGGCCCGCCACTCGGCGGGTCCGACGGGTTCACACACGGCGGGGTCGATTCAGCGATGGGTGTTGTGCGCACTGACAGGACGGCGGCGGCCGTGACGGGATCCGGCCCGGGCCCGGTGGCCCGGTGAAGGCGCTGATCGTCGGCGGGGCCGGGTACATCGGGTCGGTGGTGACCCGGCTGATGCTCGCCGAGGGCCACCAGGTGGTCGTGCTCGACGACTGCTCCACCGGGCACGCCGATTCGGTGCCCGACGGGGTCGAGTTCGTGGCCACCGACATCGGTGAGGCCGGTGCGGTACTGGCCGGTGGCGGGTTCGACGCGGTGCTGCACTTCGCCGCCAAATCCCTGGTCGGCGAGTCGGTGGTCAAGCCGTCGCTGTACTGGCGGACGAACGTGACGGGCACCCGCGCGCTGCTCGACGCGATCGCCGAGCACGGCGTCCCGACCCTGGTGTTCTCCTCGACCGCGGCGACCTACGGCGAGCCCGAGGCGGTGCCGATCACCGAGGACGCGCCCGCCCGTCCGGGCAACACCTACGGCGCCACGAAACTGGCCGTGGACATGATGATCACCGGCGAGTGCCTGGCGACGCCGCTGGGTGCGGTGTCGTTGCGCTATTTCAACGTGGCCGGCGCCGCGCTGGGGGCCGGCGAGCGGCACGCGATCGAGACCCACCTGATCCCCAACGCGCTCGGGGCGGTGGCCGGGACCAAGGATCCGTTGACCGTCTTCGGCGACGACTGGCCGACCCCGGACGGCACGCCCGTCCGCGACTACGTCCACGTGCTTGACCTGGCCCGGGCCCACGTCCTGGCGCTGGGCGCGGCCCGCTCCGGGGAGCACCTGATCTGCAACCTGGGCAGCGGTGACGGGTACTCGGTCAAGGAGGTGCTGACCGCCGTCGAGCAGGTCACCGGCCGCCCGGTGCCGCACTCGGTGGGACCGCGGCGGGCCGGTGACCCGACCCGGTTGATCGCCTCCAACGCCCGCGCCCGGGAGCGGTTGGGCTGGACACCGGAGCTCGGACTGGCGGAGATGGTCGAGGACGCGTGGGCCTTCACCACGACGGGACGCACGATCCGCTGACCCCGGCCGGCCGGCGGGTCCGAGCGACATCGTTGTCGTCGTCACGGTCCGCCGGCCCGAATTCCCCCGGCCGGACCACACCGCCCGGTCCGGCTGCCGGGCCGTGCTGGCGGTGGGTCACGACGGCTCCGCGGCCGTCACCCGTTCACCGTGGGGACCGCCGGGTCCGGACGCACCCCGCGGTCACCGTGCGCAATCCCCGAACGGGTCCGGAAATCGATTTAGCGCATCCGGCCCCCACCGTGCGCGCGCATTTTTAATTGCGCACCGGTAACTTTCCCGGCCAGGCCCGCAATTCCTTCGCGGTGCCCGGAAAAGGGGTTCGTCATGAACGCTCTCGTCCTGCGCAGCGCCATCGTGGCGGCTCTGGGCGGATTGATCTTCGGTTTCGACACCGCAGTTATTTCAGGAACCACCGATGCCCTGGAGGATAAGTTCGGCATCAGTGGATTCATGCTCGGATTCACCGTGGCGACGGCGCTCATCGGCACCATCGTCGGTGCCCTCGGAGCCGGCAAGCCGGTCGACCGGTACGGCCGCAAGAAGGTGCTGATCGCCATCGGCATCCTCTACGTGATCGGCGCGCTCGGCAGCGCGCTGGCCGACAACCTTGTCGTCTTCATGGTCTTCCGGTTCGTCGGCGGCATCGGCGTCGGCGCCGCCTCGGTGACCGCGCCGATCTACACCGCGGAGGTCTCGCCGCCGGCCCAGCGGGGCCGGCTGGTCGGCCTGGTGCAGTTCAACATCGTGCTCGGCATCCTGCTGGCCTACATGTCGAACTACGTCATCGCCCAGCTGGTCGCGGCGGACACCGCGTGGCGCTGGATGTTCGGCGTCATGGCGATCCCCGCGGTCGTCTTCCTGGTCCTGCTGCCGTCCGTCCCCGAGAGCCCGCGCTGGCTGCTGTCCGTGGGCCGGGATGAGGAGGCGGTGGCCAACATCCGCCGGTTGACCTCGTCCGAGGCGGAGGCCCGGTTCGAGATCGACGAGGTCACCACCTCGCTCCGGGCGGCCGAGAACGCGCCGACGGTGCCGTTCTTCACCCGGGAGCACCGCAAGGTCATCCTGCTCGCCTTCGCCATCGCGGCGTTCAACCAGCT
>NZ_JBMDXT010000593.1:0-3613 GCF_048594475.1 Nakamurella sp.
CGCGCCCGCCGCGCCGGTCGGCGCCCCGCGGCCGGTGCGGGGAGCCGCCGGCCCGGGCGGATCGGGCGGGGCGGCGCCCGGCCGGGCGCCGCGGCGGGGCTATCACGACCTGGGGGACGACCTGGGGGACGTCACCTGATCCGCCCCGGCTGCGGGCGTCCCATTCGGTTGGGATGATGCCGAGCACCCGGTGGCCGGGGTGTGCTGTGCAGCACAACGGTGCGTTCGCACCACGGCGTCCGGTTCGTCGTCCGGCGCCGTGTCCGACCGATCAGGAGGGCTCCCGTGGCCACCGCCAAGATCCTCACCCACCTTTCCGTCGCCGACCGGCAGGCCAAGGGCGCGGACGCGCGGGAGAAGACCCCGCTGGAGCGGCAACTGGGGTGGACCCCCGCCGCCGACCGGTTCGATCCGGTGGCGCTGCTGGAGCAGCAGAACACGACCCGCGAGCCCGACCTGGTGCCGGTACGGCACGGTCGGATGGCGGTGTCGCCGTTCACCTTCTACCGCGGGGCGGCCAAGATCATGGCCGCCGATCTGGCCGGCACGCCGACCGGCGGGCTGGACGCCCAGCTCTGCGGGGACGCCCACCTGTCGAACTTCGGCGGCTTCGCCTCGCCCGAGCGGCGCCTGGTGTTCGACCTGAACGACTTCGACGAGACCCTGCCCGGCCCGATCGAGTACGACGTCAAGCGGCTGGTCGCCAGCTTCGTCATCGCCGGGCGCAACAACGGGTTCACGGCCGAGCAGAGCGCCGCCACGGCGCTGGCCGCCGCGCACCGCTACCGCACCGCGATGGCCGAGTTCGCGGGAATGGGCACCATGGAGCTCTGGTACACCCACCTGTCCGAGGACACCATCAAGAGCGCCCTGGTCAAGCTGGCCGCCCAGACCGAGCCCGCCGCCACCGCGAAGGCGGACAAGGCGAAGGCCGACAAGGCGAAGGCCGAGAAGGCCAAGGCGGACAAGGCCAAGGCCGAGAAGGCCAAGGGCAAGGCGAAGGCCAAGGGCGCCAAGGACCGCCCGGTGAAGGACCGGGCGGACACGGCCGGCCCGACCGGCGACGATCTGGCCCGCGCCGCCCGGAACCTGCAGAAGAACATGGACAAGGCGCGGACCCGGGACTCGCTGCAGGCGCTGTCGAAGCTGGGTGAACTGGTCGACGGCCAGTACCGGATCGTCAGCCAGCCGCCGATCGTCGTGCCGATCCGGGACTACGCCGGGCAGGCCACCGCCAACGGCCTGTCCCCGGACGCGCTCGAGTCGCTGCTGCGCAACCAGTTCCGCGAGTACCGGGCCACGCTGGAGCCCGACCGCCGGTACCTGCTGGAGAAGTTCTCGTTCGTCGACATGGCCCGCAAGGTGGTTGGCGTCGGCAGCGTCGGCACCCGCGCCTTCATCGTCCTGCTCCAGGGCCGCGACGAGCACGACCCCCTGTTCCTCCAGGTCAAGGAGGCGACCCGGTCGGTGCTGGAGGACCATCTGCCGGCCAGCCGCTACGCCAACGCCGGCGAGCGGGTCGTCCGGGGCCAGCGGATGATGCAGGCCGCCAGCGACATCTTCCTGGGCTGGACCAAGGGCGTGCAGAACGATCGCTTCTACTACTGGCGCCAGCTGCGGGACATGAAGACCTCGGCCGACGTCGAGGCGATGAGCCCGATGGCGATGAGTTTCTACGCCGAGCTGTGCGGCTGGACGCTGGCCCGGGCCCACGCCCGGTCCGGGGACGTCGTCGCCCTGACCGCCTACCTGGGCACCGACGACACGTTCGAGCGGGCCATGACCGACTTCGCGGTGCGCTACGCGGACCAGAACGAGCTGGACTACCAGGCGTTCACCGCCGCGATCGACTCCGGCCGGCTGCCGGTGCAGCGGGGCCTGTAGGGCCGCGTCCGGCCGCCCGGGCCGGATATGCTCGCGCCCGCCGGGTCGGGCGCGGCTCGGCCGGTTCCGTCCGGCTCCCCGGTCGCGGGCGGCCGCGGGCGACCCTCCCGACCGCAGCTGCAGACGTCTCGACGAAAGGCACGTGATGACCGAACCCATCGACGAACTCGGCCCGGTGGACTACCTGGTGGTGGAGTTCCCCGGCAGCCAGTTCAACGGTGAGATCCTGCCGGAGCTGCTGGCCCTGGTCCGGCACGGGGTCGTCCGGGTCCTGGACCTGGCGGTGATCCGCAAGAACGACGACGGGTCGTACGAGGCCTTCGAGTTCGAGGATCTGCAGGAGGGGCCGCTGGCCGAGCTGCGGGAGATCGAACGGGACCTGGCCGAACTGCTCTCCGACGAGGACGTGGCCGCCACCGCGGCCGAGCTGGAGCCGGGCAGCACGGCCGCGCTGCTGATCTACGAGAACCTGTGGGCGGCGCCGCTCGCGTCGGCCGTCCGTCGCTCGGGCGGGCAGCTGGTGGCCAGCGGCCGGATCCCGGTGCAGCAGCTGCTGGCCGCGGCCGAGGCCGAGCTGGCGCAGGAGCTGACCGAGGAGATCGAGACCGAGCTGGAGGCGCAGGCCCTGGTCGACCAGGTCGCGGCCGAGATCAAGGCCGACGAGGACGCCGACGCCGGCAAATCCTAGCCACCCGGCCGGACCCCGCCGGCCGGACCGCGCGTGCCCAGGGTGCCCCGGGCCGGCCGCCGCGTGTGACACCCTGGACCGGTGACGCGACACGGCTGGGCGGAGGGGACGGACGTCTCGCCCGCCGATCGGTACGCCCATGCGATGGCCTCCCGGGCCGAGCGGGCCTCGTACCCGCGTCTGGCGGAGTTCGCGCTGACCCGCCCGTTCGGCCTCGACCGGTTCCAGATCGACGCCTGCCGGGTGCTGGAGGACGGGCGTGGTGTCCTGGTCTGCGCGCCCACCGGGGCCGGCAAGACCGTGGTGGGCGAGTTCGCGGTGCACCTGGCCCTCGCCTCGGGCGGCAAGTGCTTCTACACCACGCCGATCAAGGCCCTGTCGAACCAGAAGTTCGCCGACCTCATCGCCCAGTACGGGCCGGAGCGGGTCGGCCTGCTGACCGGCGACACGTCGGTCAACGCGCACGCGCCGGTAGTCGTGATGACCACCGAGGTGTTGCGCAACATGCTCTACGCCGGCTCGCCCGACCTGGTCGGCCTGACCCACGTGGTGCTCGACGAGGTCCACTACCTGGCCGACAAGTTCCGCGGGCCGGTCTGGGAGGAGGTCATCCTGCACCTGGCCGCCGAGGTGTCGGTGGTGGGCCTGTCGGCGACGGTGTCCAACGCCGAGGAGTTCGGCGCCTGGCTGGCCGAGGTGCGGGGCGAGCTGTCGGTCGTGGTCGACGAGGTGCGGCCGGTGCCGCTGTGGCAGCACATGATGGTCGGGCGCCGGCTCTACGACCTGTTCGGGGTGAGCGAGAGCGCGCCGGCGGCCGGCGGTGCCGTGCGCATCGACCCGGCCCTGACCCGGGCGATCCACGACGCCGAGGCCATCGCGGACCGCTTCGGCGGCGGCCGGCCCGGGCGCCGGGGTGAGCGGGGCCGCGGCCCGGGCGGGCCGCGGTGGCGGCCGCCGGGGCGGGTCGACGTGATCGAGCGGCTGGACGGCGCCGGGCTGCTGCCGGCCATCACCTTCATCTTCTCCCGGGCCGGCTGCGAC
>NZ_JBMDXT010000594.1:0-4960 GCF_048594475.1 Nakamurella sp.
GGAGCACCAGCTCTCGCGCATCCGCGCGGCCGGGATCGGGCACGTGGTGCTGGGCACCTCCTACAAGGCCGAGACCTTCACCGAGCACTTCGGTGACGGGTCCGGGGTCGGCCTGTCCATCGACTACCTGGTCGAGGACGAACCGCTGGGTACGGGCGGGGCGATCCGCAACGTGGCCTCCGCGCTGCGGGCCGACACCGTGATGGTGTTCAACGGCGACATCCTGTCCGGCGTCGACCTCGGGGCGTTGCTGGACACCCACCTCGACAACGACGCGGACGTCACCCTGCACCTGGTCAAGGTGCCCGATCCGCGGGCGTTCGGCTCCGTGCCGACCGACGCCGACGGCCGGGTGCAGGCGTTCCTGGAGAAGACCGACAACCCGCCCACCGACCAGATCAACGCGGGCTGCTACGTGTTCAAGCGCTCGGTGCTGGAGGCGATCCCGGCCGGCCGGGTGGTGTCGGTCGAGCGCGAGACGTTCCCGGGCCTGCTGGCCGCCGGGGCCCGGGTGTTCGGCCACGTCGACACCTCGTACTGGCTCGACCAGGGCACCCCGGCCGCCTTCGTCAAGGGCTCGGCCGACCTGGTCGCCGGGATCGCGCCGACCGACGCGCTGCCCGGCCCGACCGGTGCCGCCCTGGTGCTGGACGGCGCGACCGTGGCGGCCGACGCCCGGATCATCGGCGGCGCGACCATCGGCCGCGGGGTCACCGTCGGCGCCGGGGCCCTCGTCGACGGGGCCGTGGTGTTCGACGGTGCGGTGATCGAGGCGGGGGCCCAGGTGACCCGGTCGGTGATCGGCAGCGGGGCCCGGATCGGCGCGGGCGCGGTCGTCGCCGACGCCGTCATCGGCGACGACGCCGTGGTCGGCGAGCGGTGCGAGCTCATCAACGGCGTGCGGGTCTGGCCGGGGGTCGCGTTGCCCGAGGCCGGCGTGCGCTTCTCCACGGACGGCTGATCAGACGGCACGAACAATGAAGGGCCCGGGGCCGGTCGCCCCGGGCCCTTCATTGGTTTCGTCGACGATCGACCGGGTCAGCCGCGGCTGACGGTGCCCACTTCGATCGAGTCCAGGCACATGGACGTGCCGACCGTCATGGAGTCCAGCACGACGGCGACGACCTGCGGTTCGGACGGGGTGTCCAGCCGACCGGTCTCCCCGGGGGTCCAGGGGCGGGAGCTGACGGCGGTGCCGACGGGGCTGCCGCCCGTCTCGGTGACGGTCGAGACCCGGACCGGGGTCGCCGCCTCGACCGTCGCCATCGTCCGGACCACGAGCGGACCACCGGAGACCGGGGCCGGGAGGTCCCAGCGCAGGCTCGCGTCCGCCGTGTCGACGGTGAAGCATCCGGCGGTGCCCACCGGCGTCAGGCCGGCCGAGGTCAGGTCGGCGAAGGGCGAGCCGGGGTCGGTGGCGGCCGCCCAGGAGATGGTCGCCGGGACCAGGGTGCCGGTGTCGTCGGGCACGTACCAGGGGCCGTCGGGGGCGTTGAACGGGATGCTCGGGTCGTGCACGCTGACGACCCGGCTGAGCCAGCGGTGGTCCTGGAACTGCATGAGTTCGGACGGAGCGCCCCCGTTGATCACGCTGAACGGCTCGCCGGTGGCCTGCTCGGCCTGCGCGGACGCGACCAGGTTGGGCACGTAGGACCGGATCGGGGCGCCCGGCGGGCCGATCATCGAGTAGTTCGTGCTGGAGATCGTCGGCCAGGCGCTGCTGATCCAGGCCGTCCCCAGGGCCAGGGCCCCCACCGCGACGGCGGCGACCGCGGCGGTCCGGGGCCGGCGGAACCCGGTGGCCGGGGCGGCGTGGGGATCCGGCCGCCACGGGGCCGCCCAGGCCTCGAACACGCCCACCAGGAACAGCAGGGTGGGCAGGTAGTAGTACATCGACTGCTGGATGGCCGGGATCCCGATGTAGCCGACCCGGGACAGGGTGACCGCCGCGAGCGGGATCAACCAGCCGAGCAGCGCGAAGGACCAGCCCCGCCAGGCCCGCCGGCTGCGCAGCAGGGTGAACACGACCAGGGCGACCAGCACGATGCCGGACACCACGATGCCGGTCAGCTGGAAGCCCGGCCGGGTCAGGTCGTAGACGCCGATGCTCATCGGCAGCTGGATGGTCAGCAGCGACGTGCCCAGCGCCTCCAGCGCCAGTTCGGGGGTCGGCGAGGCCGTCGCCACGTAGTAGTTCGTCTTGTAGTTCCACAGGCTCCAGGCGGCGATCACCAGCAGCACCGCCCAGACCGGCCAGGTGCGGCGCAGCAGCGCCTGCCACGGCTCGGTCGACACCCGGGTGCGGAACAGCAGGGTCCAGACCGCGGCGTACCCGACGGCGGTCATGCCCAGTTCCCAGGCCAGCACGGCCAGCAGGTAGCCGCCGACGGTGGGCACCGCCCACCAGGCCGACCGCCCTCGGACCAGCCGGGCGGTGCCGCCCAGGCACAGCGCGACCCCGATCATCGCCGGCATGATGTTGACGCCGGCGGTCCACCAGTTCGCCAGCGGCAGCAGGCCCAGGGACGGCCCGGCCACCGCGGTGCCGATCAGGGTCAGCCAGGTGCGGCCGAACAGGCCGGCCATCAGGAAGGCGACCGCCGCGACCACGCCGGTGGTCAGCGACAGCAGGATCGTGTGGATCAGCCACGGGTGCTCCGGCAGGTTCGCCGCCACCAGCACGTCGGTGAACTGCGACACCGGGGAGAAATGCCCGAACAGCGGGACCTTCAGCTGGTCCAGGGTCACCGACTTGCCCTGCGCGTCGAACAGGAACACGTAGTCGTCGGACCACAGGTAGACCGTGCGGCCGAACCAGCCGACGACGGCCGCGGCGGCCGCGATCACCCCGACCAGCGCCGGCCAAAACAGCCGCGCCGGGATCGGGTCGGGCTGCAGGTGCGGGACCGGGCGGTCGAGCGCGGGCTCGCCGACCCGGTCGTGGGGGATCACGCCCATCGGGTGGTGGCCGCCTAGAGCTCGGGGGTCGGGTGGTCGATCCGCGTGGGTGCGCTCCGGTCGTCGCTGCGGCGGTAGGTCACGCTCGTGCGCGGGGCGCGCGGCCGCACGTCCAGGACGAACTGGTAGCCGAACAGCGTCGGCCGCAGGCGGACCAGCACGCCGTCGATCGCGGCCACGGCCCGGCGCAGCAGCCCCGGCCGGGACGCGCCGACGACGTCGATGGGCAGGCCCGTCACCCGCATGGTGACGACCTCGAAGCCGTTCTTGCGGATCATCTTCAGCAGGCTGCGTCGGGTGAAGAAGCGGACGTGGGTCTTGTCCAGGATGCCCCGCTGGTCGTAGTCGAAGGCGCCGAACAGGGTGCGCAGCCGCGGGTACCAGTGGCCGAAGTTCGGCAGCGAGATCAGCACGCGGCCGCCGGGCGCCAACCGGGCCCCGATCTGCTGCAGCAGCATGTCCGAGTTGCGCACGTGTTCGAGCACGTCGGCGGCGATGGCGATGTCGAACCCGCCGCCGATCTCGTCGGGCAGGCCGTCCTCGAGGTTCGCCTGGACGAACACGTCCAGCCGCTCCGTCGTCTCCGGGCCCTCGAACAGGTCGACCCCGCTGACGTGGTGCCCGCGTTCCCGCAACTGGCTGGCCAGCAGCCCGCCGGAGCAGCCGACGTCCAGGATGCGGGCGGGCGGCGCGTCCGCCAGCAGCTCGAGGATGATGCGGTGCGAGGAGCCCTCCGACTCCTTGATCCCGTACTCGTCGCCGACCTGGACCAGCTCGCCGGAGGTGAAGCCCATCGTCGCCAGCCGGTAGGTCGCGACGTCGCTCAGCACGTCGGCGGCGTAGCGCAGGCCGTTGACGTAGCAGATCTCGTCCCCGTAGTAGGTCGGGATCGGGATCTCGACGATCGTCTTCCCCCGCCCGAGCAGCGCGATGATGATCTGGGTGTCGAAGTTGAACCCGTCGGACGTGCCGGACAGGTCGAGGTCGGCCAGCGTGTGCACGTTGTAGGCCCGGTAGCCGGAGTGGAACTCGGACAGCTGGGACCCCAGCGCCTTGTTCTCCACCGTGGTCAGAATCCGGTTGCCGACGAACTTGTAGGCCGGCATGCCGCCGGCCCGCGCCGAGCCCTTGACCATCATCCGCGAGCCGAAGACCGCGTCGGCCTCGCCGCGTTCCAGCGGCCCGACGATGTCCGGCAGGCACTCCGGGGCGTACTGGCCGTCGGCGTGCAGCAGCACGACGATGTCCAGGTCGTGCTCGATGGCCAGGCGGTACCCGGCCTTCTGGTTGCCGCCGTAGCCCAGGTTCGTCTGGTGGTGCACGACCGTCACCGGCAGGTCGGTGGCCAGCTGCTGGTACTCCAGGCCGACCCGGTAGGTTCCGTCCTGGCTCGCGTCGTCGCAGACGAAGACCTCGCTGATCCGCTCGCGGAACGGTTCGGGGATCCGGTCCAGCGTCTGGGCCAGCGTGGTGGCGGCGTTGTAGGCCACGACCAGGATGCCGATGCGCGGCTCACGGCCGAAGGGGCCGGCCGTCGCCGAACGTTGATCCGGCAGGCTCCGCACGGTGTCGGTCATGAAAACATCGATCCCTTGCTCGCGGTGATGACGCTCGTCGTCATGGATGTGGTCATGGGGCTGGTCATCGCAGTTCCATGGGGCAGTTCCGTTGGCCCGTTCCGGGGCGCAATTCCGTGGTTCCGTTCCCTGGTTCTGTTCCGTGGTGTGTTCCGTGGTTCTGTCGGAAACGGTATCAACGGACGGAACGGCCCCCGGACCTCTCGATCCGGGTGTTGCCACGCCGTCGACGTGGGTGTCCGCCGGCTGGCCCCCGACGGCCTACGCTGACCCGACGGACCGACCGGATCGACGACCTGGAGGAGGACCGGTGAGTCAGACCGAACCCGACCCGATCCCGGCCCTGCCCCCTCGACCCGTCAAGGAGCGCGCCTTGACCCTTCCGAACCTGCTGTTGCTGCTGTTCGCGGTGCTGGCCGCCGCGG
>NZ_JBMDXT010000595.1:0-4975 GCF_048594475.1 Nakamurella sp.
GGGGGGCCCCCCCCCCCGCGGGCGCCCCCGCCCCCCCCGGGGCGCGGGGGGGGCCCCCCCGGGCCAGCACGCCAGGGCCGCCGCCAGCAGCAGCGCGGCCAGGACGGCGCCCGGGCATCCACCGTCGCCACCGGGATCCCCGACCACCGGAGCGCCGGCCGCAGTGGTCGTCACCGCGGCCGGTCCGGCCACCCCGGCGGCAGCAGCGGCGACCGGCCCGGCGACCACCGGCCAGGCCTGCGCAGCGGCCGCCGACGCGGCCGGGCCAGCGGTTCCCACGGCCGCCAGAGCGGCCGCCACGACCGGCACGACCGTCACGCCCGTCACCGGCGCGATCACCACGGTCCGCTCACCTTGCCGTCGCGGTCCTCGGCCAGCCCAGTCACCAGGGTCGCGCCTGCCCGTGCCGGTCCAGCAGGGCGGCGAGGCGGGCCGCTCCCGGCTCCACCGGCTCGCCGTCGACGACCGCCGGCCGGGCCCGTACCCAACCGTCGGCGCCCCGCTCCAGGACGGCGATCTCGGCCAGCTCACGCCGCCGACCGACCCGGCGGACATGCAGCACCACCCGCACCGCCCCGGCCAACTGGGCGTGCAGCGCGGCCCGGTCGATACCGGCCGGCGCGGCCAGCGCCTCCAACCGGGCCGGGACGTCGGCGGCCGTGTTCGCGTGGACCGTTCCGGCACCGCCGTCGTGTCCCGTGTTCAACGCGGCGAGCAGATCGACCACCTCGGCTCCGCGCACCTCGCCGACGACCAACCGGTCCGGCCGCATGCGCAACGCCTGCCGGACCAGATCTCGGAGCGAGATCGTCCCCGCCCCTTCGACATTGGCCTGCCGCGCCACCAGCCGCACCAGGTGCGGGTGGGGCGGCCGCAGCTCCTCCGCGTCCTCGACGGTCACCACCCGCTCGTGGTCCGGCACGGCCGCGAGCAGGGCCGACAGCAGCGTCGTCTTGCCCGATCCGGTCCCACCCGAAACCAGGAACGCCAACCGGGCGTCCAGCACGGACCGCACCACCGCCGCCGCACACCCGGGCAGGCTGCCGGCCGCGGCCAGGGCCGCCAGATCGTGTCGCGCCGGGCGCAGCACCCGCAACGACAGGCAGGTGCCGGACGCCGCGACCGGGGCCAGGACCGCGTGCAGCCGGGTTCCGTCGACCAGGCGGGCGTCCACGTGCGGGTGCGCGTCGTCCAGACGGCGGCCGGCGGCGGTGGCGAGTCGCCGCGCCAACCGTTGCACGGCCGCATCATCGGCGAAGCGCACCGCCGCCGCCTCCCAGCCCGCCCCCCGGTCCACCCGCACGTCCGCCGGGCCGTTGACCACCACATCGGTGGTGTCGGGGTCGGCCAGCAGGCCGGCCAGCGGCCCGGCGCCGACCAGCTCCCGCTGCAGCTGCCGGATCAGCCGAAGCATCTGCGCATCGCTGGTCAGCACGGCCGATTCGGCCCGCAACGCGGCCGCCAGCGCCCGCGGCTCGGGGTCCTCGCCCCGGTCGGCCAGGCGACGCTGGACCCGCTCGATCAGCGCGACCGGAAGCGCCTCCTCGATCCCGGCCACGCCCGTCATCTGGCCTCCAGGGCGGCCAGCACCCGGTCGGCCGCCGTGAGCAACGGCCGGCGGCCGCTGCCCAGGGACAGCCCGAACTCGAGTTCCCGGGCCAGCCCGGGTTCCGCGCGCATCTGCGCCAGGAGGGGCAACCGCAGCAGGTCGGCCACCTCGCCGGCGCCGAGCCCGCACGGCGACGGTCCCCGCACCACCAGTCCCGCGTCGACCGCGAACTCGCGCAATCGGGCCCGGACCCGCTGGGCGGCCCAGCAGGCACGCACGTCGGCCGGCGCGAGAACGACGACCAGATCACACCGTTCGAGCACGCGGTCCGGCACCGGGCCCGGCGGGCGGGGAAGGTCGACCACGACCGTCCAGGCGCCCCGGCGGCCGGCGTCGATCACGACGTCCACCGCGTCCGGGCCGACGTCGGCCGCGCGCTCACGGTGATGGCCCAGGACCGAGATCGAACTCGGGCCGACGCGGATCCGCGGCAGCGCCCGTGCGAGGTCGTCCACCGGCAGGCGGCCGGCCGGTGCCGAGAGGTCGGACCAGCGCAGGCCCGGGTCGTTCTCCACGCCCAGGACGACGTCCAGGCCGGCGCCCCAGGGGTCACAGTCCAGCAGCAAGGCGGACCGGCCCGACCGTGCCGCGGCGTAGGCCAGGGCCCCGGCGAACACCGACGCGCCCGCACCACCGCAGGCCCCCACGACCGCGACACAGCGCCCGTCGCCCGAGGAGTCGTCGCTCGCGTCGGTCAACAGCTCGATCAGCTCGAGTTCGGCGCCGGGGACGGCGAACGACCGTTCCACACCGAGCGCGATGCAGGACTGCCAGGCGGCCTCACCCGGTTCGGCGGCGAACACCGCCACCACCCCGGGCCGGCGCGGCAGGCCGGCAGCCACGGCGGCCGGCACCTGAGCCGCGTCGATCAGCACCAGCGGCGCCGACCGCCACTGCGCGCGGGTACCGGGGTCGCGGCCGTGCGCGACCTCGATCCGCGCCGCGGCGGCGATCCGCAACAACTCGTCCAACAGCGCCTCATCCGCCGTCACGATCAACGGCCGGGCATCCACCACCGTCCCCGCCTCCACTCCCCGGCGACCGCCGCACGACGGCCACGGCGCCGACGGTGCCGCACGGCAGCGGTCCACCGGACCGCCCCGGGCACGAATGGGGACGAAGATCGGACATGGGGACAAAATCGCGGGTCAGTCGACGGCCGCTCCCAACGGGCGACCGGGTTGATCATCGACCATCCGGGCCGGACGCACGCGAACGACCGGACCACGCCGGCCCGGCATGTCGCTTCAGGGTGGACCGCCCGGTCCGAGATAGAGGGCGGCCCCCGCCAGGGGGGAGGGCGGGGGCCGCAAGGGTTCAGCTCCGGGGGGTTGAGCTGAACCGAAGGTCGGTTCCGGGGGGGTGGAAACCGACTCCCTCACTGTAGACCCGTTCACCGGGGTTCGTCACGTGTTGGCGCACGACATCTGCTGCGGATCTTCATTCCCGGGACCGCCAGACACAATCGGGTGCATCTGAATCGGTCAGGGCCAATCACCCCCTTCGGGGCAGTTGCCGTGGGCCGTTCACCCGGGTATCACTGTTGTCAGGGACCGCTGCAGGGCCAGAGGCGGAGTGAAGAGAAACCCCGTCAACCCCCGGCAGAGCTCCCCGCGCAGACGCCGGAACCCACTCACCGCTATAAGCCGCGGGAGGTACGTCGTCAGGGTGATCCGCGATGGACGCGGTGCCCGTCACGACGAGTCGTGGTGAAGCTTGGTAGCTGGTCAGCCTGCGCAGACGGCGCTCGACCCCCGGGTCGGGCGCCGTCTTTCATGGGCGGGACCGGCCCGGCGCGCCGGCCCGGCACGGGCCGGATCCGGCGCGGGACGGGCCTCGGCCACCCGCTCCGATCCGGACCCGATCGGGCCTCGATCCGAGGCCCGCGCCGCCGACCCGCCAGCCCCTCGCAGCCCCACCGATCCGCGGCGGGAACCCGGCCGGAGGCGGCGATTTCACCCGCGGTCCGCCCGTTGCGCTTCGTGACGAAGCGACAAGATCCAAGTTCCGGGAAGCAGAAGTTCACCCGAATAGCCGTCGACCTGACGAGAACACCACTGCCACGCGTGACGACTGACCGTGACGTCTGGTCACTCAACGAAGCTGTCGGTGAGCGACGGCGACCAGACCCGGGGTCCGGCGGGTCACCGGTTCGGTCCCGCTCCGGCTGGCAGCGTCATTGCTGGTCGATGACCGTAACCGGGCCCACTGCCAGCCACCGGGGAGTCAGGTGGGAGAACCCGGTGATCCGTCTGTGGACGCCCGGCCGACCCCGGTGCCCTCGGCCGCCCCCGCCTCGAGGGCCCGGCACACCTCTCGCACCCAGTCGTCCAGCGCTCCGGCGGCATAGCCGGCCAATCCGGCGCGGTAGCGCTCGGCCGATCGCAGGTGCGCCACCTCCGGTACCGACCAGCCCGCCGGGTCGAGACCCGTCGACACCATGGTGAGCCGGGCGGCCGCGCGGGCGACCACGCCGTCCGCGGAGCCGAACGGGGCGAGGGTGGCGAGTTCCCCGTGCACCACCGCGACCATCACCGGCGCCGGCCACGGCGACCGCACGACCAGCTCGGCCAACGCCGAGAGCCGGGCACTGACGCCGACCGGGTCGGCCGGATCGATGCGGGCGCGCCCGAGTTCGTCCGCGCCGACCAGGTCGGCGGCGGCGAGGGTGTGCAGCCGGGCCAGCACCTGCCGCGGCGCCCGTGTCCAGGTGCCCACGAGTCCGTCGAGGGCGGCGGCCACCCGCACCGCCCCCGCGAGCACCGGGTCGTCGATCGATGCAGCGGCCGGATCGAGGCCGAGCGGAGCGCCGGCCAGGCCGGCGGAGGCCCGGGCGGACCGCATGAGCGCGGCCGCGGCCACCCGGCCGGTCCGGTCCCGCACACCGCGCGGACCGTTCAGCCGGGCCAGGGCCAGCCGGGCCGCCTCGACGGCGGCCGGCAGACCCTCCACCCCGGCCGGCCACCCGGTCCGGTCGACCACCTGCCACGGCGCGGTCATGCCGTCAACCCTCCGATCGATCAGGTCCGATCCTTGTCGTTCGATCAGTTACCAAGCGTGCGAATAGTTGTCACAGTGGGTGCCGGTTGGCGTCTGCCGTGCCAGATCGGCCATCCACCGCACCACACCTGCCGCCCAGCGATGCGACATGGCAGGCTGACCGTGCAGACGGTTACGTTCGGACAGCAGTGTGCACCCCCCGGACGACCTGATTTTCCAGCCCTCGGCTGCGCGCTGGAAGCAGGACAGCCGTCACCCGACATCGCCGTCACCCGAGGAGACACCCCGTGAGCGACACGAGTTCCCAGACGCTGGACAACCTGCTGGCCGAGAACAGGACGTTCCCGCCGTCCGCGGAGTTCGCGG
>NZ_JBMDXT010000596.1:0-31599 GCF_048594475.1 Nakamurella sp.
GCGGCCCCGGGGCCGAGCCACCGACCGCCGCTGCGCCGCCGTCGGCACCGGCACCCGTCACGGTGCGCGTGCCGGAGGCCACGGCCGGCGGCGAAACCCAGGTCAGCGCCGAGGACGCGAAGAGGATCCAGACCGCGGTGCGCGCGCTGCCGACCACCGATCCGGCGCTGGACGTCGATGCCGGCCCGGTCCCGGTCCTCGAACTGGCCGGGGGTGAGGACCCGCAGCAGATCGAGGACCAGGCGACGTCGGTCGAGGAGGCGACCACCGGTGCCCAGCGGGACGGATTGGCCGACGCCCGCGCCGACATGGGCGAGAACGACGTGTTCCCGCAGATTCCCGCCGAGAGGTTGACCGCCGATATCGGCACCTCGGCGGGGGCCACGACCGCGGCTCCTGCGGGCGCGGCCCCGGCGGCCGCCCAGACCCCCGCCGGGTCCGGTGCAACGGGCGGTGCCGGTCAGGGCGCCGGGGGCCCGGGCGGCCCGGGTCCCGATACGGGCGGCCGGGTGCCGGCCGCGGCCATCGACGCCGTGGTTGCCGAGCAGAGCACCGACCAGATTGCGGCCGCCACCAGGGAACAGGGCGCGGCCCTGGGGGCCGCCCGCACCGACCACGACACCTCGGTCGAGCAGGCCAGGACCGACACGGACAAGGCGATCAACGACGAGATCACCGCGAACGGCGGCGAGCAGACGCAGGCCCGCCGCGACGTCCGCGGCGCCGTCGGCCGCGAGCGTCGGGACTGGGTCGGCGAGCAGGACCGGGCCGCCGGCGACTCCCGCACGGCGGCCGGCAAGGCGGCTGAGCAGGCCAGGGGCGGCATCGGCGAGGCCCGGTCGAAGGCCCGCACGGACGCTGGCGCGGCGATCCTGGATGGGAACGAGAACATCACCAAGGAGCGGAGCAAGGCGGAGAAATCTGCGCGGGAGGAGCGCGAGAAGGCCGAGAAGGAAAGCGATGACGGCGGCTTCTTCAGCTGGCTGGGGTCGAAGATCCGCTCCTTCGTCAATCGGATCAAGAGCGCGATCCACGCGGTCTTCGAGTTGGCCCGCAAGGCCGTCGACGCCGTCATCAGCGCCGCCCAGAAGCTCGCCGTGGCCGCGATCGAGATCGGCCGCCGGGCCGTCGTCGCCGCGATCGACCTGGCCGGCAAGGCGCTGATCGCCGCCGGCGACATCGTCCTGGCCGCGTTCCCGGAGGCGAGGGACAGGTTCCGGGCCAAGATCAAGGAAAAGGTCGACGGCGCCAAGGAGGCGGTCAACGAACTCGCCGACAAGCTCAAGGCCGGCGTCACGAAGCTGCTCGACGCGCTCGGCGGGCTGCTCAAGGGCGCCCTGACCTTGCTGGAGAAGGCCTACACCGCGGCCATCGACGCCGTCGGCAAGGTGATCGACTCGGCCATCAAGGCGGCCAGGGTGTTCGTCGACGCGCTGCTCGACTTCGCCGCCCTGATCGCCGATATCGCGTCCGACCCGATTCAGTGGATCAAGAATCTCGGCGCCGGTCTGCTGGACGGGGTGCGGAACCACGTGTGGGGCGCGCTGGTGGGCGCCGTCAAGACCTGGTTCAAGGAGAAGGTCGAGGAGATCATCGGCCTCGGCAGGGTGATCCTCGACGTCCTGCGCAAGGGCGGCATCACCTTCACCCGGATCGTGTCCATGGCCTGGACGGCGATCAAGGAGTCGCTGCCCGGCATCGTGATCCAGCTGCTCATCGAGAAGCTGGTCGCGATGCTCATCCCGGCCGGCGGAGCGATCGCGCTGATCATCGACGGCATCAAGGCCGCGTGGGGTGCCGCGTCGAAGATCCTCGCCGCGTTCGGCAAGTTCATGGCATTCCTCAAGGCGGTCAAGTCCGGCCGATCCGGGCCGTTGTTCGGTGATCTCGTTGGCGCCGCCGCCGTCGCGGTGCTGGACTTCGTCGCGAACTGGGTGCTCAGCAAGCTCAAGGGTCCCGGGCAGAAGGTCGGCGGCGCGCTGCAGAAAATGGCGAAGCGGATCATGACGGCGATCAAGAAGGTCGCCAAGGTGGTCAAGGCCGGCGCGAAGGCGGCCGCCGGCGCCATCAGGCGCGGTGCGAAGGCCGTCGTCGGACTGGTCAAGCGCGGCGCCGCGGCGGCCGGCCGAGTCGTCCGCCGGGTCATGCCGCGCAACGTGCTGGCCCTCGGCCGCAAGGCGGTCGCGAAGGTCCGGGCAACCGTTCGACGCGGGATCGCCAAGGCCAAGGCGGGCTACACCAGGGCCGAGGAGCGTCTGTTCGGCAAGCCGAAACCCAAGGAGACGTCCCAACAAAGGCTCGCTCGCATAGTCGGGATCATCGGCCCACAGATCCAGGGGTGGTTCGATCGGGGCGTCGGCCGCTTCGGGCTCATCGCCAGGCTGACCGGCCTCCGGCTGCGGCATCGGTTGCGCGCGCTCAAGCCCGAGTGGGCCGGGCAACGGGTGGTCGTCAGGGCCCGAGTCAACCCCGAGGCGCAGGCGGCCGTCGCCTGGTCACCGGGCAGCGAGTTGCGGAGGTTGGTCGGTGAAGTCGCGGCCGAATTGCTGCGCGATCCGGAGGTCGTGCGGGCTGCGCGGGCGGCCCAGGCGCAGGCCGAAGCCGGTCAGCCGGTGCTGGTGCAGAGCGGACCGCAGTATCTGGGTGCAGCCTCCGCGACCCACGGCCGGGTCGATCGCCAACAGACCAGCTTCTTGGTGGGTCAGCACCAACCGGTACGCCGGGGATCGTCCGAGCAGACCGGAACGCCATTCACGGCAACGCCCGCTCCGCTGAAGGGGCGTTCCGCCGAGGTCTTCGAAGGACAGCAGAAGATGCGGTCCGACAGCCGCGAGGGCGGCTCCACCTCCGACGTCGCACAATTGTCGGCCGGCGATGCGGGAAAGATTCTCGCCCTTCAACAGCATCAAGTGGTGGCCGGGCACGAGAACTACCTCGACGTCTCCGAAGGGCTGGGCGACCTCGCTCAGCGAGCAACGGGTGACCGCGACAGCGGGCCCGCGATGCTGGAGAGTTTCGTCCGCACCGGGAGTGCAAGTTTGAGCCGCAAGCCCGAGCGGAAGCGACTCGGCCGGTTCGCCGGACTGCTGGGAGTGGTCGAGACTGCCCGAGATCCTGCCCATGCAGCCGATCTCGCGATGGCCACCGACCTGGTCGGTCAGAAGCGCGGACGACTGTCCGCAGTCCTCGGCGGTCATCCTGACGATCCGATCACCGCGGCCGACTTGTTCACCCGGCCCAGCCCTGCCGGGGAGCGGGAGCGGGGAGGTATTCTGCCGATGACCCACACCGGAGCCCAGCGAGCCGCATTCGACGTGTCGGTGTCCGATGCGATGGCCGACGTGGACCGGCTCGACGCACCGGGACCAGCCGGATCGAACCAGCCATCTCGTCCGAACCTTGAACATGCGCGTAACGACCAGGAACGCACCGCGATGTCATTCGCGCATCGCCGCATGTTGCTCGCTGAGCGATGGGTGGAGCTGAAAATGCAGGCCGATCCGGAGGCGTTCAAGGACAGGGAATCCGCCGCCATCGCGATCGAGAACCGGCTACGCCAGTACTTTGGGCTCGCGCTCAAGACCCCCGGCGGCCAACTCCCAGGAGGCGGATCATGACCAGCGGGTTCCCCGGCTCCCCCCGGACCGTGCGCGCCGGCCTGGTCATGCTTGATGCGAAATCGGGCGCGCTGCAACGTGTCATCGTGCTGCAGTACACCCCCGACGCGCTCAGCCGTACCCTGCAGGCGCAGGGCGCCTCCGGTGACGCCGGCGACCGGCTGGATGCGCTGCGGCTCAAGGCGCAGCCGGTGGAGACGATCAAGATCGACGCCGAGATCGACGCCGCCGACCAGCTGGAGACCCCCGACCAGCACGATCGGACCGTTCGCCTGGGCATCAACCCCGAGCTCTCGACCCTCGAGACCGCGATCTTCCCGCGGGCCGACGCGGTGCAGGCGAACATCACGCTGGCCGGCACCGGCGCCCTGGAGATCACGCCGGTGCAGGCCCCGCTGGCGCTGTTCGTGTGGAGTGAGAACCGGATCGTGCCGGTGCGCATCACCGACCTGAGCGTCACCGAGGAGGCGTTCGACCCTAACCTGAACCCGTTGCGGGCGAAGGTGAGCCTGAGCCTGCGGGTGCTCACCGTGAACGACCTGCCGTTGGGTCACCGCGGAGCCGGCATCTACCTGGCCTACCACCGGGCCCGCGAGCAGATGGCCGCCGCGGTCCCCGGCGCGCTCACCCAGCTCGGCATCAGGAGGATCCCGTGACCCAGCCCACCGGGACGGCCGGCCCCGACCCTACCGCCGGATCCGTGGCCGCCGACCGCTTCCCACCGGACAGCCGGTACACGGCCACCGTGGTGGTGACCGAGACCGACCCGGACGGAGCCGAACAGCGTTATCTGGCAAGGCGGTTCGTCACCGAGGCGGATTCCGCGGCGCCGCTGGCCAGCCATCTGGTCGTCGCCGGCGACCGGCTCGACCTGCTGGCCCAGCGGTACTACAGCGACCCGCTGCTCGGCTGGCGGATCGCCGACGCCAACCGGGCCCTGGATCCCGGCGACCTCACCGCAACCCCCGGCCGGGTGCTGACTATCCCGGCGCCGGACCTGTCCGGTCCGTTCGGGGGTGGCTCGTGATCGACCGCATCCGGCTGAACCTGCTCGCCGGCTCGAAGTACCTTCCGGTTCCGGTCCCCCCGGCGATCATCCAGGCGATCAAGAGCATTCAGGTCACCGTCGCGTCCGGCCAGCGCAGCGGCTTCCAGATCGTGCTGGCCACCAGCCGGACGTCACCGATCACGACCACGATGATCCCGGCCGGACTGCTCGACCCGGGCGTTCGGGTGGTGCTGGTGGCCGGCGTCAACGGCCTGCCGCACGTGCTCATGGACGGCATCATCACCCGCCAGGAGGCCGGGTTCTCCAACGAGATCGGCCAGTCCGCGGTCACTCTGACCGGCGAGGACCTGACCGTCCTGATGGATCTGGAGCGCAAGCAGGGTGTGATCTTCCCGCCGCTGAACGCGGTCGGCCAGGTGCTCTGGCTGCTCAAGAACTACCTGCCGTACGGGGTTCTCCCGGTGCCGGTGCCGGAGCTGTTCCCGGACGTGCCGATCCCCACCGACCGGATCAAGAGCCAGGACGGCACCGACTACGAGTTCATCCAGAAGCTGGCCAAGGACAACGGCTACGTCTTCTACCTGGACCCCGGCCCGGCGCCCGGGATGAGCAAGGCCTACTGGGGGCCGGAGATCCGGGTGGGTGTCCCCCAGCCGGCGCTGAACATCGACATGGACGCAATGACCAACGTCGACTCGCTCACCTTCAGCTTTGACGGGCTGCAGGGCAAGCAGGTCACGGTCGCCGTGCAGATCCCGGCAACCAAGATCTCCATCCCGATCCCGCTGCCCGACATCAGCCTGCTCGCACCGCCGCTGTCGGTGCGTCCCGCGCCCAAGCTCAAGACCGAGCCGCTGGCCGGTGCGGCCAAGGACAACCCGATCCTGGCCGTGGCCAAGGGGCTTGCCAGGATGTCCGAGTCGGCCGACGCGGTCACCGGGAGCGGGCAACTCAACGTGCTCCGGTACGGGCGGCTGCTGCAGCCACGCGGCCTGGTCGGCGTCCGCGGCGCCGGAATCGGTTACGACGGCCTGTATTACGTGAAGAGCGTCACGCACAACATCAAGCCGGGCGAGTACACGCAAAGCTTCTCGCTCGCCCGCAACGGGCTGGTATCGATCACACCGGTGGTGCCGGCATGACCCGGGGAGGAAGCCGATGACCACCAAGTACTTCGGCAAGTACCGCGGCACGGTCCTGAACAACGTCGACCCCATGCAGCAGGGTCGCATCCAGGTCGACGTGCCCGACGTGCTCGGCGGCATGCCCTCCTCCTGGGCGATGGCCTGCGTGCCGTTCGCCGGGACCCAGGCCGGCATCTGGGCGGTGCCCGACATCGGTTCGGGGGTGTGGGTCGAGTTCGAACAGGGCGACCCGCAGTACCCGATCTGGACCGGCGGGTGGTGGGGCAGTGCCGCCGATCCGCCCGCCCTCGCGCTGGCCGTCCCGCCGGTGATCTCCCACGTCGTCGTGCAGACCACCCAGCAGAACACCATCTCCATCAGCGACGCGCCCGGTCCCGCCGGGGGTCTGCTGCTCAAGTCCACCAGCGGCGCGATGATCATGGTGAACGACCTGGGCATCACGTTGACCAACGGTGCCGCCTCGATCGTGCTGGCCGGGCCGACCGTCACGATCAACAACGGCGCCCTGGTGGTGACCTGATGCCAGGGCCGGTGATGCAGGTCGGGGGCGTCGCGATGTGCCCGCACGGCGGTCAGATCAGCGTCATCACCAGCAACACGCGGGTGCTGGTCGGAGGCACACCGGCCACCCTGCAGGGTGACACCTACCCCGTCGCCGGCTGCCCGTTCACCCCCGGCCCGGCACCCCAGCCCTGCCTGACCACCCAGTGGATCGTGGTGGCCACCCGGGTCACTGTGCTGGGCCAACCGCTGGTCATCCAGGGCGGCACGGGCCTGTGCCTCGGCCCCACCCAGGCCCCGCAGGGACCGGCGACGATCCTGTCCACCCAACCCAGGGTGGTGGCGCAATGACCGACGACGCGGTGGCCCATCCGCTCCGTATCGACGGCCGCGGCGCGACCGCACGCACCGACCGGGCCGGCCACCTGAACGATCTCATCGAACAGGTCCTGTTCGCCGCGCCGGGCGAGCGGCTGAACCGGCCCGACTTCGGTGCCGGCGTCGGGCAGCTGGTGTTCGCGCCCACCGGGCCCGAGGTGGCGGCGACCACCCAGATGCTCGTTCACGCCGCCCTGCAGCAGTGGCTCGGCGAGCTGCTGGACATCGCCGACGTGCAGGTCACCGCGGCCGACAGCACGCTGGTCATCGAGATCAGCTACGCGGAAAGGCTCAGCCGGCAGCCCGGCACGGCCCGGTTCGCGGTCACCGGGAGCGCGTCATGACCGCGACCACGCTGCTCGACCGGCGCCGGCAACTGATCCAGCAGCAGGGCACGCTGAACGGTATCGACCACATCGAGGTGGTGCCACCGCCGCCGGACACCGGGGCGACCCAGCTGCGGGTCAGCTTCGTGAACCCGCTGGCCGCCCTTCCGTCACCGACGCAGATCCAGGTGACCGGCGGCGACCGGATCCCCACCCTGACCGCCGTCACGGTCGGCAGCACCGACGATCCGGCGACGATCCTGGTCACCCTGGCCGGCGGCGGCGACCTGTCCACCTACCTGCTCCGATTGATCGGCGGACTCACCGACCCGACCCCGCCGACCTGGGTCGATCCCGTCCTGGCCGGTGCCTGCTTCACCTTCGCGCTCGACTGCGGCACCGACCTGCCGTGTGTGGACGACCCCCCCTGTCCGCCGGCCGCGGTCACCGAGCCGGCCCTGGACTACCTGGCCCGCGACTGGTCCAGCCTGCGTGCGGTGCTGCTCGACCGGCTGTCGGTGCTCCAGCCGGACTGGACACAGCGGGACGTCGCCGACGTCCGGGTCGCGCTGGTCGAGCTGCTGGCCGAACTCGGCGACCGCGCGAGCTACCGCCAGGACGCCATCGCCACCGAGGCGTACCTGGGCACGGCGCGCCGGCGGGTCTCGGTGCGCCGGCACGCCCGGCTGGTCGACTACCCGATGAGCGACGGCACCAACGCCAGGGTCTGGGTCCAGCTCGCCGTCCCCGACGGGGTCGTGCTGTCCGCGGGCCCCGGCGCGGCCGTCGTCCCGGCCGGGACGCGGCTGCTGACCGGCAGCCCGGACGCGCCGGTGCTGATCTCGATCGGCTCACCGGCCGAGGCCGACGCGCGTCGGGGCGGCGCCCTGGACTTCGTGACGATGCACGGGCTGACCGTCTTGTCCGGGGCCCACTCGTCGATGACCTTCTACACCTGGTCCGGCGCCCGGCCCGGCCTGCCGGCGGGATGCACGGTCGCGACGCTCACCGGTCACCTGCCGGACCTCGCCCCCGGGCAGGTGCTGATCCTGCTCGAGCACCGCGACCCGGTCGGCGAGTCGAAGGCCGTCGCCGACGCCGACCCGACCCGGCGGCATCCGGTCCGGTTGACCTCCGCGCAGGCCTTCGACGGGCCGCACCCGCTGGTGGACCCGTTGACCGGGGTGGCGATCACCGAGATCGCCTGGGGCGGCGGGGATGCGCTGCCCTGGCCGTTGCTCGTCGAGGGCACGGTCACCGTCGGCGGTGGCACCGAGGTCTACCCGGACGGCGCACTGGCCCTGGGCAACGTCGTGCTCGCCGACCACGGTCGCCCCCAGCCGCCGGTGGAGTTCGGACCTGTTCCGGAGCAGGGACGGCCGGATTTCCGGTTCCCGCAGGGCCCGCTCACCCAGGTCGGCCGCACGCTGCCCCGCCGCGCCGGGCCCGGCGGCCCGGGTGCCGAACAGCAGGTCGTCACCTTCGACCCGGAGGCCCCGGCGACCGCCGCCACCTCCGCAGCGCCGGACCTGGTGCTGCCCGACGTCGGGCTGACCGGCAGCGATCTCGTGCCCTGGCGGGTGCAACGGGACCTGGTCTCCAGCGGGACGAACCGGGATTTGGTGATCGAGGTCGACGACGACGGGATCGGCGCGCTGCGGTTCGGTCGCGACGACGACGGCGGGCCGGTCAACGGAATGCCGCCACCGCCCGGCATGACCATCCGGGCGACGTACCGGACCGGCAACGGCGTCGCCGGGAACGTCGCCGCGGAGGCGATCCGCAGCATCCTCGACGACGGCACGATCGCCGCCGACCTGCGTGCCGTGCTGACCGGACCCGGCGCACCGAAACGGGTCTGGAACCCGCTGCCCGGCACCGGCGGCACGGAGCCGGAGACCGTCGAGCAGGTGCGGCAACGGGCCCCGTTCGCCTTCCGCAGCCAGCAGCGGTGCGTCACCGCCGACGACTACGCCGCGCGGGCCGCGCAGTTCGGCACCCCCGGTCCGGCCCGCATCCAGCGGGCGGTGGCCTCCATCCGGTGGACCGGCAGCTGGCATGTCGTCGTGGTCGCCGTCGACCCCATCGGCACCGAGACCGCCGACGCCACGTTCCTGGCCGAGGTGCACGACTACCTCGACCAGTTCCGGATGGCCGGCCACGACCTGCAGGTGGTGGCGGCCCGTTACGCATCGCTGGAGGTCGGCCTGGCCGTGCACCTGAGCGAGGGCTACCGCCGCGACCTGGTCAGGGCCGATCTGCTCGAGGTGATGTCCAACCGCCGGCTGCCCGACGGGCGGCTCGGGCTGTTCCACCCGGATCGGCTCACCTTCGGAACCGCGGTCTACCTGGGGCCGATCATCGCGGCCGCCCAGGCCGTTCCCGGCGTCGGCTGGGTGGAGGCGACCCGGTTCTCGCGCTACCGGCAATCAGGCGCCGACGCCCGTGCCGACGGCCGGATCGAGATCGGGCCGGACGAGATCGCCCGCCTGGACAACGATCCCAACCGGCCCGAGCGCGGTCGGTTCCACCTCGACGCGCTGGACGGTGGCCGATGACCTGCGCATGCGGCAACGGCCGGTGCGGGTGTGACAAGCGGACTCCGTCCACCCCGTTGACCGTGCACAACCCCCCGGGCCGGTCGCGGATCAGCCGCCGGGTGGTCACCCAGGCCACCGCGAAGGCCACCATGCTGCGAGCCCTGGCCGATCCGGACCGGCCTGCCACCAGCCGGTTCACCGCGCGGTCCGACGACGACTTCGGCGTCGCGATCATCGACGCGGCCGCCGTCGTCGCCGACATCGTCAGCCGCTACACCGAACGGTTCGCCAACGAGCACTACCTGCGCACCGCCCAGGAGCGCCGGTCGCTGGTGGAACTGGCCCGGCTCATCGGCTACCAGGTCCGCCCCGGACTGGCCCCCACCGCCGACCTGGCCTTCACCCTGGACACCACGCCCGGGGCGCCGGACGCCACCGTCATCCCGGCTGGCACCGCCGTGCAGAGCAGCCCCGACCCGGGTGGGTCCCCGGTGGTGTTCGAGACCCTGGCCGACATCGCGGCCGGCCCGCGCTGGAACGCGATCCGGCCCCGCCGCACGCTCCCCCACCCGAGCATGCCGGGGACGGCCCTGGCGTTCGCCGGCGTGGTGCCCATCGCCGTCGGCGACGGGGTGCTGTACCGCACCGGAACCACGCCTGCGCTGGCGTTCGGCCTGGTCGGTTCGGTGACCGCGGTGGACGCGGTTCCCGAGCTACCGGGTCGACCGGGCCTGCCCGCCCGCACCCAGGTGGTGGTCAGCCCGATCGCCGGGACGGTGGGGACGCCGCCGGCCGAGCTGGCGCCGCAGCCGGCGCAGCCCGCCCCGGTGCCTGCCTCGGTGGCCTGGCTCGACGGCACGCGGCTGTCTGCCGCGGATCTCGACGCCGCCCTGCTCGGCCGTTCGATGGGCCTTGCCGATGTCGCCGGCCCGTTCGCCGCGTCCCCGCCGACCCCCGCCACGGCGGTGGTCTTCGGTCAGCAGCGGCCGCTCTTCGGCAGCCAGTCGCCGCGTGCGTCGGTGCTCGCGGCCTCGGTGTTCGACGAGATCAAGACCACCCCCGGCTTCCCGCCCGCGGCCCTGGCGTGGGCCGGCAAGCTCACCCTGCCGTGGGAGGCCGCGACCGTGGCCACCTTCCCCGGCGGGGCCGCCGGCGACGTTTACCTCGACGGGGCGAGCCCGCCGGTGGCGGTGGGCGGCCTGCTCGTGCTGCGCGACGGCGCCACCTGGGGCGCCTACCGGGTGACCGCAGCCGACGTGGTCGGCGTGGCCGGGACCGGGATCAGCGCCCGGGCGGTCCGGGTGCACGTCGCCGACACCGCCGGACTGACCTCGTTCTCGGTGCGGCGGACCACGGCCTTCACCGGGGCGCGGACCCTGGCGCTGGCCGACGTGCCGGCCGCGGCCGGCCACCCGGGCGGCGCGAGCGAACTCGACGGGCTGCTGCGGGGACTGCGCGAGGGCCGGGCGGTGGTGGTGACCGGCGAGCCGGCCGACGACCGCGGTCGTCCCGTCACCGCGGCCACCACGCTGGCCACCGTCGTCCACGATTTCGGGCCGGCCCGGTCCACCACGATCACCCTGGCCGACGCGCTCGCCACGACGATGACCCGCTCCACCATGACGATCGCCGCCAACGTCGCCGCGGCCAGCCAGGGCGAGACGCGCATCGAGGTCCTCGGCAGCGGTGATGCCCGGCAGGTGTTCCAGACCTTCACCCTGCGGCAGCCGCCGCTGACCTACCTGAGCTCGGACGGCATCGCCGGAATGGCGAGCACACTGACGATCTGGGTGGACGGGGTCCGCTGGGCCCAGGTCGACGCGCTGGTCCGGTGCGGTCCGGACGACCGGGTGTTCCTGGTCACGAACGGCGACGGACGTAGCGTCGTGCAGTTCGGTGACGGGGTTACCGGTGCCCGGCTGCCCACCGGCACCGCGAACATCAGGGCCGTGTACCGATCCGGCGGGGACCTCTCCGGTCGGGTCGGCGCGGACCGGTTGACGCTCCCCGTGTCCCGCACCGGCGGCGTCGTCGCGGTGACCAACCCGGCGCCGGCCCAGGGCGGGGACGATCCGGAGTCGGTCGACGCGGCCCGGGTCGGCGCCCCGCTGCGGGTCACCACCCTCGACCGGGTGGTCTCCATGGCGGACTACGCCGGCTACGCCCGCGCCTTCCCCGGGGTGGCCAAGGCCCAGGCGGTGTGGGCGCGCGCCGGCACCCACCGGGGCGTGCTGCTCACCGTGGCCGGTAACGGTGGCGCGATCCTGCTGCCCGACCGCGGCATCGGTCAGCATCTGCTGACCGCCTTCGGCAGCGCCGGCGACCCGCTGGTGCCGGTCGCCCTGGCGCCCTACCGGCCGCGGTCGTTCCGGTTCTCGGCGGCAGTTCGCACCGATCCCGCCCGGGTCCGGTCCGAGGTGCTGGTGCAGGCGGGGAACCGGCTGTCGACCGCATTCTCCTTCGGCGCCCGGGACCTCGGGCAACCGGTCGCCGCCAGCGAGGTGCTGGCGCAGATCCAGTCGGTGCCCGGGGTGGTCGCAGTCACCGTCACCGCGCTGTGGATGGTCGATCCGTCGGCCCCGTCGTTCGTCGGGACGTCCGCTCCGGCGCTGCTGAACGCCGCATCGCCGCTGCCGGGCATCGACATCGGCACCGGCACCGATCGTCTCGGGTTGGCCGGGGCCGAACTGATCGTGCTCGACCCCGCCCCGATCGACTGGAGGGTGCTGCCGTGAGTGCCTCGACCGGGGGCGCGGGGGCCCGGCTATTCGACCTGCTGCCGGCGGTCTACCGGGAGCGGGACGCCCGGCCGGACGGGCAACCCGGCTTCCTGGAGAGCCTGCTCGGCGTGATCGCCGACCAGCTCGACCTGGTCACCGACGATCTGGCCGACCTCTACGACGACCTGTTCGTGGAAACCTGCCGCCCCTGGGTGCTGCCCTACATCGGCGACCTGGTCGCGGTGACCCCCGGTGCGCCGGTCGACGACGACGCCGTGCTCACCCGCGCGGCGGTGACCGACGCGATCGGCCTGCGGCGCCGCAAGGGCACCGCCGCGGTCCTCGAACAACTGGCCCGCGACCAGACCGGCTGGCCCGCCCTGGCCGTCGAGATGTTCAACAGGCTGACCGTGACACAACACCTGCGGCACGTCGTGCCGACCCGCGGGCGGACCCTCTCGCTGCGTTCGGCGGCCGCGCTGGAGCAGGTCGGACGGTCCTTCGACCCGTTCGCGCACACCCTGGAGGTGCGCCGGATCGGCGACGGGCGCGGCCGCTACGCGGTGCCCAACGTGGCGATCATGGTCTGGCGGGACCGGCTGATGCCGCACACCTGGTCGGACGCCCACGCCGTGGACGCGCGGCGGTTCCGGTTCAGCCCGCTCGGGATCGACCAACCGCTGATCACGCGGCCCCGGACCGAGCAGACGATCACCCACCGGGCCGGCCCGATCGACGTCCCGGGACCGGTGACCCGGCGGGCGATGGCGGCCGCGACGGGCGACTACTACGGCGTCGCGAACAGCGTCGCGGTCCGCCGGCCCACCGACCCCGACCCGTTCCCGGCGGCGGATGTGGTGGTGTGCAACCTGTCCGACAACGCGCCGGACGGCAGCACGTGGTCGAACGCGGCCCGGTTGGCCGCCGGCCAGCTGGCGATCGACCCGCAGCTGGGCCGGCTCGCGTTCGGCGCCGACCAGGCCGACCCGCCGACGGTCACCTTCCTCACCGGTCAACCGAGCGACACCGGCGGAAGCGAGCTGCGCGACCGGCCGGCCGATCCCCCCGAAGCGCCGGTCTTCCCGGTCCGCCGCGACGGCGACGCCGGCGCGGCCACCACGGTGACCGCCGCGCTGGCCGCCGGGGGTGGCGCCGGAACCGTCCTGATCGACGACAGCCGTACGTACACAGGGGATCTCACGGTCACCGTGCCGCCCGCCGAGCAGCTGCGGCTGGTCGGCCGGGGTGGCGCGCAGCCCGTCATCGACCTGCCCACCGGTGCCGTCGTCACGGTCGGCGAGCGGGGCGCCCTGACGCTGTTCGGGCTGGTACTGGCCGGCGGTCCGCTGGTGGTGCGCGGACGGCCGGATCGGATCGAGGTCGGCGACTGCACCTTCGTGCCGGGCGGGCGACCCGACCCGGCCGCGCAGGTCCCGCCGCCGGTCGGCCCGTCGATCGTGCTCGAGCTCGACACCGATTGGCAGAGCCAGCTTGTGATCGACAACTGCGTGACCGGGCCGCTGCTGCTGCCGGCGGACAGCGGCGAGGTGACGATCACCGACAGCATCGTCGACGGCGTCGCCGACGGCCTCGGCCGGACGGCCGCCATCGGCGCGCCCGGCCGGCCCGTCCCGGCGCTGCGATCCCCCACTGCGCCGGCGCCGCTGAACCTCTCGCCCGCGTCGAGCACGTTGAACCTGACCCTGGGCACCGACCCGGCCCGGCTGATCACCCTGTCGAGCGTGCCGACGGACATCGCCGGTGCCGCCGCCCTGCTCGACGCGGCACTGGTGGGCACCGGAGCCCGCGCGATCGGGACGGCCGACCGGGTGGTGCTGATCGGCGACGGTCGCCCGCTGTCCGTCGATCCGGTGCCGGGCAGCGACCTGGCGGACGGGTTGGGTCTGGTCGGGGCGGCGGCACGGGCGCGGACGATCGTCGGCGGCCCGGCCGACCCGGTCGCGGCAGGCACCGGCGGGGCGGTATCGGTGGCCGACTCCTCCGGCGCCGGCGTCACAGTCGTCCTGCCGGCCGGCGCCGCCGACCTGCCGGGACTGGCCGGCCTGCTGGAGGCCGCGGTGCGAGCCGCCGATCCCCGCCTCGCGGCCGCCGCCGTCGGCGTCCTCGACAACGCGCTGGTCCTGATCCCACCCGGCGTCGACCCGCTGACCCTCGCCCCGTCCGGCACCGACCCGGCGGTGGCCGCCGCGCTGGGCCTGGTGTCGCCGCGACCGGCCATCGCGGGCGACCCGTCCGGCGGCTCCGGCGCCACCGTGTCGCTGATCCGGAGCACCGTCCTCGGCTCCGTCGCGGTGACCGCCGTGGCTCTGGTGCAGGACAGCATCGTCACCGGAACGCTGACCAGCGACCGGCGACAGATCGGCTGCCTGGAGTACTCCTGGATCGCGCCGGGCAGCAGCACGGCCCGCCGGCACGAATGCCAGCCCGCCTCCGCCGACACGCCGCCGCCCCGGTTCGTCTCGACCCGCTTCGGCACCCCCGGATACGCCCGGCTGCGCCGGGCCGGGGCGAGCGCCCTGATCCGGGCCGCCAGTGACGGCTACGAGATGGGCGCCCTGGCCCGGCTGCGCCAGACCCAACGCGACGACAATCTGCGCCGGGCCGTTGCCGAGTTCCTGCGCTTCGGGCTCGAGGCGGGGGTGCTCGATGGCACCTGATCGACATCGCGTACCGGTTCACCCCAGCACCCCGCCCACCCAGCGCCGGCCGGCGACGTTTGGAGTCCACGATGAAGGCTGACGTCTCCGCCTACACCTTCCGGCCCGAGAACCGTTATGCCGCGGTCGTTGTTGGGCAGGGTCAGGTGCTGGTCGACAGCGCCGTGAACGAGCAGGCCGAGATAACCCGGTACCGGGTCCAGAGCACCGCCGCCGACGTGGTCGGTCCGAGCGGTGTGCCGAAGGTGTCGGGCGGGTTCGCGGTGAGCGTGCCGCCGGACGGTGCCGACCTGCTGATCGAACCTGGCCGGATCTACGTCGACGGGATCCTCTGCGAGAACCGCCCGCCCGCCGTCGGTGCCACGGTCGTCTCCACGGGTGCCGGCGGCACCGTCGACGTCGACTCGGCGACGGCCGGCGGGGTGCCGTTCGCGGCCGGCCAATGGGTCGACGTCATCACCTCGACCACCACCCGGACCCAGATCACCGCGGTCACCGGGCGCCGGCTTACCCTGGGCGGCACGCCGGCCGACGCGGTCGCCGGTGGCCGGCTCGGAGTGGTTCCGGTGACCTCGCTGCGCCACCAGGCGGACCGGCTGCCCTTCGACCCGTTCGCGGCGCTCGACCCGGACCGGGTGTCGGCGGGCGCCTACCGGGTGGAACTCGACGTCTGGCACCGCCACCTGACCCCCGTGGAGGATCCGGCCATCCGCGAAGTGGCGCTCGGCGACGCCGAGTCGTCCACCCGGGTCCGCACCGTCTGGCCGGTGCGGCTGGCCGCCGCCGGTCCGGCCGGGGGGGGCCGGTGCGGCGCCGCGGGGCCGCCCGCCCGGGCGACGCTGGCGGCGTCCACCGTCCCCGGGCCCCCCGCCGACGCGCCGTGCGAGCTGCCCGACGAGGCCGGCTACCGGGGCTTGGAGAACCAGCTGTACCGGGTCGAGGTACACAGCGTCAGCGCGACCGAGGTCGTGCTGAAGTGGCAACGGGACAACGCGAGCATGGCCGGCCGGGTGCTGTCCCTCGGGTCGACGCTCCTGCTGGACGACCTGGGCCCCGACCGGGAGCGCGGCTTCACCGGCGCGTCGTACGTCGAGATCACCGATGACCACTTGGAACTCGAGCAGCTGCCGAGCGACCTGATCGCCGTCGCCGGCACCCCCGACGCGGACCTGCGCACCGTCACGCTGGTCTCCGCGCCCACCCTGGCCCGGCCGGACCGCCATCCGCGGGCTCGCCGGTGGGACGGCGTGATCACCGTCGACCCGGCGGCGCCGGCGGCGCCGCAAACCCTGGAACGGGGGGTCCAGGTGATCCTCGGTGCGGGCGCGCTCCGTCCCGGCGACTACTGGATGATCCCGGCCCGCACGGCCAACAGCGCCGGCGGCGGGACGATCGACTGGCCGCGTGACGACACCGGCTCCCCGCTCGCACTGGGTCCGCAGGGCATCGTCCACCACACCACCGGGCTGGCGATCGTCGACGCCGACAACGCGGCGTTCCTGACCGGGCCGGCGAACCTGCGGGACTGCCGCACGCTGTTCCCGCCGTTGACCGCGATCGCCGCGGCCGACGTGTCGATCGATCCGACCGCCTGTGCCTTCGCCGGCGTGACGACGGTGCAGGAGGCGATCGACCAGCTCTGCCGCGGCAGCGGCGACGGCTGCTGCACCGTGACCGCCGTGCCGGGCCCGGGATGGGAGGCGGTGTTCGGCAAGATCCCCGCCGGCGCGTCCGGCCTGATCTGCTTCCCGGTGGGGAGCTATCCGACCCCGAGCCCCGTCACGGTCACCGGCAAGGGAAACCTGGTGCTGCGCGGCCTCGGCGCGGGCAGCGTGCTCGCCGGCACGGGGAATGAGGCGGTGCTGCACTTCAGCACCTGCGCCGGCGTGGTTCTCGACTCGCTGGCCGTCACGGCCCCGGCGAACTCCTTCGGCGGCGCGGTGACCGCCGACCGGTGTGGCGACGTCGTCGTCCGGAACTGCCGGCTGACGATCGGCGCGGCGCCGGCCAAGCAGAGCGCGTGCCTGCAGGTCAGCGGCGGCACGCTTCGGGTGACGTCGACGGACTTCGCGGTGGGCAACCGGCAGTCGGGCGTGGTCGCCGTCGACAGTTTCGACACGGTCGTCGCGGACTGCCGGTTCCGGGTGATGCCGCTGGCACCGACGGACATCGGCGGCGCCGTCACGACGGCCACCGCACTCGAGCGCATCCAGGCCCGCCGGCTGCTGGTGTCCGGCCTCGGCAACGCGCGCGCTGGCGGTCCCGGTCCACGGGTCGGGGTCACGGTCGGCAAGCAAGCCATGGCTTTCGGCAGCCCGCCGGCGGTGCGGGCGGCTTGGGCGGCGTCGATCGCCCAGTCGTACGACACCATGAAGCACTTCCAGAAGGCGCTGGACAAGGTATTGCGGTCGGTCTTCGCCGGCCACGCGGGCGCGCCCGCTGCACCGATCGCATCGTTCGTCACCGACCGGATCATCGCGCGCCGCACCGCCGTCATGTCACAGGCGGTGGTCGTCGCCGGGCAGACCGTCGGGGACGTGCGTATCGAGAACAACGTCATCGCGGCCGCGATCCAGGGGATCCACATCGGGACGAGCCACCGCGGTCAGCCCCGGACCGGCCCGGCCGACGTCACCGGACGGGTCGCCATCCGCGGTAACACGATCGCGGTGCTGGTGCCCGCAGAGGGGGCGCGGGCCCGGCACGCGATCTTCGTCGGAAACGTGGACCGGCTCCGGCTGACGGAGAATGACGTCAGGTTCACCAATCTCTGCGAGGGAGATCCTATCGCCAGCGACGGAATTCGCATCTACGGCTTCATCGGCCGGGCGATGACCGTCCGGGACAATGTGGTCGATGGCTTCCCCGGTGGGATCACGCTGAACCTGTTCCAGGCCCGCGGCGCCGGTCAGGCAAACCTGACCCGGATGTGGGCGGTCGAGGACAACCTGGTCAGCGGGGCGAGCACGCCGATCACCGCGGCCGGACCGCTGAAGTCGTTCGTGAAGTTCCGCGGCAACCGGCCCGGACCTGTAGACAATTGACCGGTCGACCGGTCCAGATTCCCGTGATGCCTCACGTCAAGATGCCCGCGAAGGACGACCCATGCCTCACGGAGGAATGCCCGCGAAGCAGCGGGTCAGCCGGCCTTGATCCGGACGCCCTTGCGCACATCGGGTAGGGCTTTCGGGACGGTCGCGAGGTAGAGCTGCTCGGTCTTGTCCTTGGCCAGGCCAAGGAGCACGGCCTGGATGTCGGCGATCTCGCGGGCGAGGGCAGCCGGGTTGAGCCCGTCGCGGTAGGCGATCAACTCCTGTTGTTGGGCCGGCGACAGCGTGCCGGCGGCCAGCAGCCGCTCAAGCGGGGTCCGCGGCTTGTCGTATAGGCGTTTGCGGCGACCGGCCTTGTCCTGGCCCCAGCCGACCGGCTTGATCGTCGGGGTCAGGTAGTTGAGCCGGTCGTTGATAAGCCGCCAGAGCCGGTTCAACGCGTGCCGCTCCTCGTCGGTGTCGTACCGGTAGTAGAACGCGTACCGGCGAACCAGGTGGTTGTTCTTGGACTCGATCGTGGCCTGGTCGTTCTTCTTGTACGGCCGGGACCGGGTGAAGTAGATGTCCCGTTCCGCGGCCCACTTGATGACCGCCCGGTTCAGGAACTCGCTGCCGTTGTCGAAGTCCAGACCGGTGACCGCAAAGGGGATCTCCTGCACCGCGGCCTGCAACGCCGCCAGGATGTGGGCGTGCGCGTTGTTGCGCGTCGAGCGGGTGAACACCCACCCGGTGTGCACACAGGTCAGGTTCACCGAGCGGGCGAACTCACCGCGCAGGGTCGGGCCGCAGTGCGCGACCGTGTCGCCCTCGAAGAAGCCGGGCTCGGCCTCCACCTCGTCGCCGGCCTTGCGGATCGTGATCGAGGACCGCAGCAGCGGCGACGGTTTCGTGGTCGCAACACCGCGGATCCGGTCGGTGGCCTTGGCGGTCCGCAGGTAGCGGTCAATCGTCGCCGGCGACATCGCCAGCAGCTCGGCCCGCACCTGTGCGCTGTACCGGCCGGCGCCCTGGACCAGCTCGCCGTGCCGTTCCAACCCGTCCAGCTGCGTGGCCATCGACGCCGCGAGGTACTTGCCGCACTGCCCGCCCGAGGCCGCCCAGACCCGCTGCAGGACCTTCAACGAGTCGTAGGAGAACTTGTTCGCCCGCGGCTGACGCGGCCGGGTCGCGACAGCCCGCCCGGCGCCCTGTGGGCTCTGCGCAGCCCGGGCCAGCCGGCGGCGGGCGTTGTCCCGCGACCAGCCCGTCACCGACACCACCTCGTCCAGGATCCGCCCCTTGGTCCGCCGATCCGCGGCCTTGAACGCCCTGGCGTACCTGGTGGTGATCTCGGCCCGAGACGCCATCGACAACCCACTCTCCATGCCCCAGCACGGTCACCGCCACGCGGGCATTCCTACGTGAGGCACGGAGAGCGTTTCGCGGGCAGATCCGGTGAGTCTTGTCGATTCCTTGTGGGCCGGTTCATTACGGGATACAGTGAATGGGTTGTGCCGTCCATAGGTATGGGGAGTAGCGAGGCGGTCTTTTCCGGTCGCTGTCAACAGAGTCCGGTTGTGGTCGTCGAGTTCAGTTGGGGTTCGAGTCCTGGCACAGCGCACGAGATGAGCGACGCCGAGAGCAGTCTCGGCGTCCTCTCGGGTTCAGGCGCCGCCGGCCGGAGTCTGATCAGGTTCCATGCACCGTTCCGCGACCGCCCGATGCTTCCGATGAATAGGTGCTCCGCCCACCGTCGTCCTCGTCCAGGGCGAGGCCGACCGAAACAGTCCTGCGCACCCTCGCCACTTGCATGCCGGAGGCTCGGCGCCGAGCGCGTCGAAAAGACCGTGGCGATGAGCGGGATCGCCCACGTGCGGACCTCGGCGGCGACGGGCTACCTACACCGAGTCCTACAGGTGCTCGGCGGATCAGGAGGACGGGCTCAATACGCGTGCTCGAATCCGCGAGGCCGACCTGCACTGCTTCTTCGAAGCCCGATCAGGCAGGAAGGCCCGGTACGCCGGGCTGCTTGTCGAAGCGCGTATCGGTCGGCGGTTTCCGCGGAGCGCCGTTCCGCCGAGGGCGAGTGGATTACCCGGCGGATCACCATGGATTGTCGTTGGAGTACCGGGCGTGATGGGCAGCTATTCGCTGTACAAGGGACATTGGGATCTGCCCACCGGCGGCCACGGAACCTTTCGCTCATGGGCAGCTTCCCATGGCCGTCGTCACGCTTGCGCATCTCGTCGGCGCTGATGGCCCGGGATGGGTCCGTGCGGAGTTCGTCGTAGGCTTCGGCGACCTCGGTGCGCAGCCACGACTCGACGGCCTTCTCCTGGGCGAACAGGGCTCTCAGTCCGTCGCGGACGACCTCGCTCTCGCTTGCGTAGGCGCCCGAGGCGACGCGTTCGCGAAGGGCGTCGGCCATGTCGTTGGGGAGAGTGATGCTCAGTTGCCGTGTGGTCCGCATCCTCGGGCCTCCAGTCAGTAGATTGAGTCCTACTCCGATCGGTGTCGCCCGGATCGCCGATGAACACCCGCTCGTCATCGAGCACTGCCGGCCAGCAGCGGCCAGTTTCGCACCCGGGACTCGCTGGTCGGCTTTGCCGTCGGCCATCAGTCGACGAATCGCATCCACGGAGGCCACCCGCCGGTCACCGTCACCGGGGTCGTCTCCACCGATCATCAGCCCCGGTGGAGGCGATATCATCGACTTCCGTTTGAGGGTTACGAGAGGCCGGAGTGGCAACGTCCAGCCGTGGCCCATGATGGGCCAACAGGCCGGGCCGCGACCCAGATCAGACCACGTCGTTCCAGACGTTTCACCAGGTCAAGGGCACCTCGACGATGGCCGATCGGCCCGATGGTGGGGTTCAAGTCCCCCCTCGGACACCGAATGCGTCTCGCTGGCGACGATCCGCACACTGAGCCACGACACATGTCCTCGCTCCAGCCGGCACTTTCCGACGGCCCAGCCGATCGGCGCATCGGGCCATCCACCGTGACCCGCG
The DNA here is from genome assembly GCF_048594475.1 of Nakamurella sp. Lineage (NCBI taxonomy): Bacteria > Bacillati > Actinomycetota > Actinomycetes > Nakamurellales > Nakamurellaceae > Nakamurella > Nakamurella sp. Next base: position 20,955 of record NZ_JBMDXT010000596.1, read on the forward strand.
CGACGCGCCGTCCAGTGCGGAGACGTCGCAATCTCCCGGCGGGTCCGGAGACGCCGGCAGGCACCGCCGGAGCGTCTGGCCTCGACCACGGCCGGGAGGCAGTCGAGCCGCCGCGCTCTGCCGGATCCCGGCTGGTCGACCATCAGCGTGGCGACTCCACGGCGGGCACCGGGGTGCCGCCGACCGCGAGCAACGGGCCAGTTCCCGGGTCAGCCCGGATCCAGCATCTGCCCCGTGAACCCGTCGACACCTTCCCCCTGAACGATCGAGCCGCCCGGGGGTGGTCAACGCTGTGCATTCGTTCGGCATCGAGCAGGTACCGGACGGCTCCTGGCGTACTTCTCCCCGGCGGACCGGCGTCGCCCGGCGACGTCATCGTCCTGAGCGATCAGGCCGCCGTTGTCCAACGTGGCTACCACGGCCAGGTTCCAGACATGGTCGCCGCAGACGGACCCGAACGTCATCGGTCTTCGGTCGTGGCGATGGGGCTGGGCAACTGCCCGCTCGACATCAGCGCGTCCGAGATCGACTTCGCGCCGCGGTGACCGGTTTGGCCTCCGTCGACCGGGATCTCGGCGCCCGTGATGAAGCCGGCGGCGTCGGACAGGAGGAAGGTGACGAGCGGGGCGACCTCGGCGGGGTGACCGGAGCGGTTCAACGCGGTCTGCGCGACGGTGGCCTCCCGGAACGCGACGGGCGCGGCGGCGGTCATCTCGGTCTCGATGAACCCGGGATGAATCGTGTTGACCCGAATGCCGCGTCCACCCAGCTCCATCGCGGCGACCTGGGCCAGGCCCCGCAATGCCCACTTGCTCGCGGTGTAGGCGAGGGGGTAGTGCGCAGTGAGTGCGGCCACCGAGCCGATGTTCACGATGCTGCCGCCGGTGGTCATCAACGGGGTGAGGGCCTGGATGCCCAGCAGCGCTCCCGTCAGATTGACCGCCATGACCCGGTCGAGGTCGGCGACCCGCAACTCGAGCAGCCGGGAGCGGTGCGTGATGCCGGCGTTGTTGACCAGTCCGTGAACCGTGCCGTGCTCGATTGCGATGTCCCTAGCCAGGCCGGCCCAGTCCGTCTCGCTGGTCACGTCATGCACGCGGACACCCGGGGCAGGACGCCGGTCCAGGGCAATGACCGTCGCGCCCGCGGCCCGGGCGCCCGCGGCCTGGGCGGCGCCCTGACCCTGGGCGGCTCCCGTGATCGCAATGACCTTGCCGGTCAGGTCCGAGCTCGTCATGACGCACCCTGGCCGTCGTCGGACGCGGCCAGGTCGACGGGTCGCACACGGGTGATCAGTCGTTCGGACATGGTGCTCCTCGATGAGTGGGCTGTGAGTCGGGGCGAAGGGGTGGACTCCGGGATTCCCGTCAACGGGGCGGGCGAACAGCGGACGGGACTGCGACCGCGGTGTCCGCCCGGCGGCCGGCCATGTCGGCCGGTGGTGCGGTTCACCCGGCCCTGCGATACGCGGCGCCGTGAATCACGAGGAACCTTTCGATGTGGACCGATCCATGACGGTAGGTCGGCGCCATCATGATCGGAAATTCGTCGTTGATATGCCGGGCATCCGTGCCGTGAATGGCGCGCCTGTCGGTCGGTCATCGCATCCGTCGATGGTGGCGCCACCCCATCCATCGGGTGGATGGCGGCCATACGGACAACCGATTTCCGGGTTCGGCGGCGTCATGGTTTGGTTTCTCCATCACCGCGCACCTGCCGCGGATTTCAGCCGGGCACCCGCCTTTCGTGGTCGCCCGCTCCATACCCTCGGACCACAATCGGGAGTCATTGATGACCAGCGTGCGCACCGTTCTCATCGTGGGCGGCGGCCCGGCCGGTTGCACACTGGCAACCTTATTGGCGAGAGCCGATGTGGCCGTCGAGATCGTCGAACGCAATCCGAATTTCAGCGCGCTGGGGTCGGGCATCACGCTGCAGGGCGCCGCCCTGCAGGTCCTGGATCAGGTCGGGGTGCTCACCGCGCTGCGACAGTTCGGTGATCGGTTCTCCGAACTCACCATCCGGTCGGTCGACGGCGGGGCCGTCACCACCAACCCCACTCCGACCACCATGGGGGCCTACCGCCCCAAGTTGGCCGAGCTGCTGGCCGGCGCCGCCGTCGACGCCGGCGCGAAGGTGCGCCTGGGGGTCACGGTCGACTCGTTCAGTCAGGACGAAGCGGGAGTCGACGTCGTCTTCTCCGACGGCGACCGCGGACGGTACGACCTGCTCGTCGGCGCGGATGGCGTCAGGTCCGCGATCCGGACCGCCCTGGGAATTCCGGATGCGCCCACCGCGGTCGGTATGGGCATCTGGCGGGTACACGCCCGCCGGCCGGCGTCGGTCACGCACAGCGAGATCACCTACGACGGACCGTGCTACATCGCGGGCTACACGCCCACCGGGCCCGACACCCTCTACGCCTATCTGGTCGAGCCGGCCCAGGACCGCTCCGATGACGACGCCGAACGCACGGTGGCCGAGATGCGGCGGCTCGCGGCACCGTACAAGGGCCCCTGGGAACAGATCCGGGAGGACATCACCGACCCGGATCGGATCAACTACACGGTGTTCGAGCACATGCTCATCGACGGACCGTGGAACCGGGGCCGGGCCGTGCTCATCGGGGACGCCGCCCATGTCTGCCCGCCGACCCTGGCTCTCGGCGCCGCCATGGCCATGGAGGACGCCGCCGTGCTCGCCGAACTGCTGATCACCCGGGATCGTGTGAATCAGAGCCTGTTCGACAGCTTCGTGGCCCGGCGGATCCCTCGTGCGTCCGCGGTCGTGGACGCGTCGATGCAACTGGCGACCTGGCTCCTGCACCGCGACCGCAACGCCGACGTGCCCGGACTGATGCAGCGGATCTACGGGCTGCTGGCGCGACCGGCATGACCACGCCGAGCCCGTCCGGCCGGCTGGCGGGGAAGGTCGCCGTGATCACCGGTACCGGCGGAGGCCAGGGGCGGGCCGCGGCCCGTCTGTTCGCCGCCGAGGGTGCCACCGTCGTCGGCTGTGACCTCAAGGCCGCCGGCGCGAGTGAAACCGCCGAGCTCGTCCGCCGTGACGGCGGGAGGATGGACAGCACTGCGCCGGTCGACCTGACCGACGAGGACGCCGTCCGCGGGTGGATCGACGAAACGGCCGCCCGGCATGGCCGCATCGACATCCTTTACAACAACGCCGGTGCGACCCGCTTCGCCCGCATCCAGGACCAGACCTACCAGGACTGGCTCTTCACCCTGCGCAACGAACTCGATGTCGTGTTCCTGGCGACCAAGCACGCCTGGCCCCACCTGCAGCGCGGTGGCGGCTCGGTGATCCTCGTCGGCTCCACGGCCGGGCTGACCGGCTCACTGACCCTGATGCGTTCCGCCCACTCCGCGACGAAGGGCGGTGTCATCGCGATGACCCGGCAGCTCGCCGCCGAGGGAGCCGCGTTCGGCATCCGGGTCAACTGCATCAGCCCGGGCATGGTGCTCTCCCCCGCCACCGCGAACGACATCTTCGGCGATCGACGCCATCCGATGTACGGGATCCGTGATCACATCCCGCTCGGCCGGATCGGAACCCCCGAGGACATCGCCCGGTGCGCCCTGTTCCTGGCCGGCGACGAATCCTCCTACATGACCGGGGCCAATCTGGTGGTCGACGGCGGCTGGTCCGTCGTTCTGCCGGGCGCCACCGCCGCGACCTGACCCCGGGATCGCCCCGTTCGACTTCGCGACACCCGCAGGAACATCCGGCCTGCGGCGCCATTGGCCCAACGACGAACCAAAGGTGTGAATGATGGCCGAATCCCCCGCCGCGCACCCACTGACCGCGGCCACCGCGCCGAACCCGACCGGACGCCGGGCGGGAGCACCCCAGCTGATCGTGCTGCTGGCCGCCAGCTGTCTGTCGGTGCTCGGCGCGGTGCTGCTCGCACCGGTCCTGCCGCAGATGGCTCAGGAGTTCGCCGACGTGCCGGGCGCCGAACTGCTCGTGCCGGTCGTCCTCACGGTGCCGTCCCTGATCATCGGACTGACCGCGCCGTTCGCCGGGTTCATCGTCGACCGGATCGACCGCAAACGGGTCCTGCTGGCCGCCATGGTCGTGTACGCCGTGGTCGGGACGGCACCGCTCTACCTCACGTCACTCGGCGCCATCGTCGGCAGCCGGATGCTGCTCGGACTGTGCGAAGCCGCGATCATGACGTGCTGCACCACGATGATCGGCGACTACTGGACCGGCGCCCGACGCGCCCGCTACCTCGGCCTGCAGACCCTCGTCGCCGCTCTGGCCGCGACCGTCTTCCTGGCCGTCGGCGGTGCCCTGGGTTCCACCGGCTGGCGCACCCCGTTCTGGCTGTACCTGGTCGCCGCGATCCTCGTGCTGCCCATCGCTACGCTGCTGTGGCAGCCCTCGCGGAACCGGTCCGGCGCCCTGCCGCGCCGTCACCTCGAGCCACTGCCGTGGCGCCGGCTGCTCGTCCCGTGCCTGGTCACGCTGTTCGGCGGCATCGTGTTCTACGCGCTCATCGTCCAACTGTCCTTCGTGCTGACCGGAATCGGCGTGACCCCCACCGGGACCATCGGCGCCATCAGCGCGGTCATGTCCCTGGCGACCGCGGTCGGCTCGGGTCTGTTCGGGCGGTTGTCCGGCCGGACCATCCGGGTCCTGCTGCCCGTCGAGTTCGCTCTGGCCGCCCTTGGCCTGATCATCGTGTTCGCCGGCACCGGCGTGCCGGTGGTCTCGATCGGCGCCGTGCTGACCGGGTTCGGCACCGGCCTGTTACTGCCCACGCTGCTGACGTGGGCGGTCAACCGCCTGCACTTCGAGCAGCGCGGTCGCGGCACCGGGCTCTGGACCGGGTGCCTGTTCATCGGGCAATTCGTCTCCCCGATCCTGCTCTCGGTCATCGCCGCCGGCGTGGGCGGCCTGCAGCCGGCGCTGGGCGTCCTCGGCATCGCCGCGGCCGCCATGGCCGTCGTCACCGCGACGGGCCTGCGTCGGGTCACCGGGCCGCTCAACGCCAGCCACTGACCGGCGGCGGGCCGCCTGCTCGACGGGTGACCGGCGTCGGAACCGGAGAAGATCGAACGACGACGGGCCAAGGAGGGCACTGCGTGATGGATCTGCCCAGCATCGACCTGAACCTGTTGGTGGCGCTGCACGCCCTGCTGCGGGAGCGCAACGTCACGCGCGCCGGCGAGGCCATCGGGCTGAGCCAGCCCGCCATGAGCGCGGCCCTGGGCCGACTGCGACGCCATTTCGGTGACGATCTGCTGATGCGGGACGGCCAGCGTTACAACCTCACCCCGCTGGCGGCCTCGCTCCTGGACCAGACCGAGGTCGCGCTGCGGTACGTGGAATCGACCTTCGCCGCCCGCCCGGTCTTCAGCGCCGGCACCTCCGAGCGCGAGTTCACCGTCGTGATGTCCGATTACGCGGTCAGCGTGCTCGGTCGGCCGTTGTTCGCCCTGCTCGAGCAGCGGGCCCCGCGCGTCCGGCTGCGGATCAGGCCCACCGACCGGGCGACCGTGGACGACGCCGCCGCCACGCTGCGAGGGATCGACCTGATGGTCATGCCCCGCGGTTTCATCGCCGACCTGCCGTCGGCCGACCTGTACCGGGACCGGTGGGTGGTCCTGTGCGCCGCCGACAACCCGCTGGTCGGCGACACCCTGCAGGTGGACGATCTGAGCCGTCTGGGCTGGATCGTCAGTTACGACGCGCCGACCCAGTACACCCCGGCGGACAAGCATCTCGACATCGCCGGAATCACAAGGGATGTCGGCGTCGTCATGGACAACTTCCTGGCCCTGCCGTCCGTGCTGATCGGATCCCGGCGGGTGGCGATCCTGCAGAAGCGGCTGGCCGACCAATGGACCGTCCACGGCGGCCTGCGCATCCTCGAATTGCCCATCCGGGTCCCTGAGCTGATCGAGGCGATCTGGTGGCATCCGTCCCGGCGGACCGATCCCGCCCACCGCTGGCTCCAGCAGCTTTTCCTGGAGGCCGCCACACTGCTCGGGCCGCTCACACCCACCACCGGCGACGACAGCAACGATGACGACCCGGCCGGATTCCCTTCCTGACCGCCGGCTGCCCCGGACCCGGTACGCGGGTCGCCCGACCGTCGAGGACGGACGACCCGCCGCGCGTGAGCTGCTGCGGTGGGAGCGGGCTCAGTGCAGGAGCGGCTCACCCGCCACGTACCGAATCTCAAGGGTGACATGGGTGAACCGCCATCCCTGCACGGTCCGCCGGAGCCGGCACAGGTACCAGCCCGCGCCGTCGGCATGCCGGTGCGGCTGCTCGGCATCGAAGACGTGCGCCGCCAGGAGGTAGGAACGAGCGGTCGCCCGGTCGCCGTCGATGGTGATCGCATGGTTGGAGCTGAGGTGGTGTGTCCCGGCATAGCGGCCCAGGCTGGCAGCGACGAAGTCGGCCAGACCGGACCGGCCCCGATGGGAAATCGTGGGCGCGATGTCGAGCACACCGTCCTCGGCGTAGTTGGCCGCGTAGGCGTTCCAGTCCTGGTCGTCCAACGCCCTGGCGAAGTCGACGAGCAGATCGCTGATGGCGGCGCGATCGACGAGCCACTGAAGCTGGGCCGCCGGGTCGGTGGGCGGTTCGAGGGGAGGCATGAGCGTCCGTTCTGTCTGCGATGGACCCGGGCGGGCGCCCGGGTCGGGCGAGGTGATCGAGGCCGGCCGGCCGGGAACGTGGTCCCGGGCGGCCGGCATCAGGGCGAGATGCGCGCGGCGCTAACGCACCTTGCGCACGGGCGAGATCGCGAACGCGCCGACCGCGGCGAACAGGGCCGCGGCGACGAACAGGGACACGTAGTTGTTCGGTCCGCCGATCGCCAGGAACAGCGGAGCGATCGCCGGGGCAATCGACTGCGGTAGGGCATTGGCGATGTTGAACACCCCCAGATCCTTGGCCGCGTCGGTCTCCTTGTTGGGCAACACGTCGGTGACCAGGGCCAGGTCGACGGCCAGGTAGGCACCCTGTCCGATGCCGGTGACCGCCATGCCGACCAGGAACAGTGGCAGCGAACCGGCGAGGGCGATGACGGCCAGCCCGAGGCCGTAGATCACGGCCGCGGTGAACACGAAGACCTTCCGGCGGCCGATCCGATCCGAGAGCTTGCCGGCCACCAGGCTGCTCACGACCATCATCGCGCACTGCACCAGCGTGGACAGGAAGATCAACTGCGGCACCGACGCCGGCGGCTCGCCCAGCTTGTTCAGCATGTAGAAGGCCTGGTAGGTCAGGAGCGTCGACAGGCCCATGAAAAGGAGGAACCGGCTCAGCCACGCCCACCCGAAGTCCCGGTGCCGACGCGGGTTCACCCAGAAGCTGGAGGCGAAATCCCGCGCACTGTAGGTCGGCCGCTCGGATCGCTCCAACCGGCGGTCCTTCAGAACGACGACCAGAACGAGCACCGCCACCACGGTGATGACCGCAGGCAGGACGAACATGAGCAGCAGATTGCCGGCGACGGCCTGCACCACGAAGGCGCCCAGGACGGTGCCGAGCGGGAGGCCCATGCCCAGGATTCCCGAGACCACGCCGCGCTGCTCCAACGGCACCTGATCCGGCAGGATCGCGGTGATCGACGCGAGCAGGGCGTTGTAGCAGAGCTGGGCCGCACACCAGCCGAGGAGCAGCACCGGAATGCTCGGCGCGACGGCCACGACCACCAAGCTCAACAGACGACCGAACGCGCCGAACAGGAGCCACGGTCGCCGCATCCCGAGGCGGGACGTGGTCCGGTCCGACAGCCGGCCGAAGAACGGATTGCCGAAGAGCGCCAGCAGGGCGCCGACCCCCAGCACCAATGATTGGCTCGCCGGGGCCGCGTCCGGCCCGACCAGCTCCTGGACGCGCAGCGCCAGCGTCACGATCACGGGCGCGAGCAGGGCCATCCACATCGCGACGTAGGCCAGGGCGTAGACGGTGATGAATCCGGGACCGACACGCTTGATCCCGGCCTGGCCCACCCGGGCGACAGATTCGCTCGCCGCACCGGTGAGAAGCTCGTCCAGGGGCGCGGTCGGAGGCAGGTGGAATTCTTTCTCGGGGCTGGACACAAAGACTCCTTCGTCTGACGATCGAATAGGGCGTTGCGATAGCAGACCACGGCCCGCGGTCGCGCAGAAATAGAACGTCGATATGCCTGCCATCCAGCCGGGAAATAGTTGCCCGAGGCGCTCAGATGGTTGCCGGCAGCGGCTTTTCGACATGTGAGGCATATCGCCCTGCGTTCGCTGCGCATTCCTCGCCATCGCTTGACGGGCGGCTTCATCAATGCATACGATGCCGACCGGCTCGAAGGGAATTCTCGAGTTGTTTCGCGCGGTCCCCGCCTTGCTCCGGGAATTCGAAGGGCAAGAATGCATCTCCGCGCGCCGCCGCGATCACCTGACCGCGACCACACCACCGACACCGCATCGAACCGCCGCCGCGCACCTGCCGGAGTCGACCACCAGATCGAAGGAGCTCGCTCACCATGACCGCCGTGCATGCTCGATTTCCCTTTCAGGATCCGGCGAACCGGGTCGAGAATCGCGTCGAGGACCTGCTGAGCCGGATGGACGAGGCCGACAAGGCCGGACTGCTCTTCCATGCCATGGCCGCGGCCGGTGATCCCACCGCCCCCCACCCGTTCACCGGTGGACCCTCCACTGCCGAGCTGATCCGCGCCCGGCGGATGACTCACTTCAACGTGATCGGATCCTTCGAGACCGGTCGCGACTTCGCCGAATGGCACAACGCGCTGCAGGACATCGCCGCCGAACACCCCCTGCAGATACCCGTCACCCTGTCGACCGACCCTCGACACGCTTTCACCGACAACCCCCTGACCTCGATACTGGCCGGCCCGTTCTCCCAATGGCCCGAATCACTGGGCCTGGCCGCGCTGGTCTCGCCGGAATGGACCGAAAGGTTCGCCGACGTCGTCCGCCAGGAGTACCTGGCGGTCGGCCTGCGGGTGGCCCTGCATCCACAGCTGGATTTGGCCACCGAGCCGAGGTGGGCCCGCATCGGCATGACATTCGGCGAGGACGCCGGCCTGACCGCCCGCCTGGGCCAGGCCTATCTCCGCGGGCTGCAAGGTGGCAGCTTCGGCCGGACATCGGTGTCCGCGATCGTCAAGCACTTCCCCGGGGGTGGTCCCCAGCGGGACGGAACCGACCCCCACTTCGCCACCGGAAAGGAGCAGATCTACCCCGGCGGTCGGTTCGAGTACCACCTCGAGCCGTTCATCGCCGCGATCGCCGGTGGGGCCCGGCAGATGATGCCCTACTACGGGGTTCCGATCGGCACACCGTACGAGGAGGTCGCCTTCGGCTTCAACAAGGGCATCGTCACCGATCTGCTCCGTCATGACCTTGGCTTTGATGGAATCGTCTGCTCCGACTGGGGTTTGCTCACGGACGAGATCGTTCTGGGTGCCCCGATGGCGGCCCGGGCGTGGGGCGTGGAGGACCTGTCGGTATCGGACCGCATGCTCAAGGCGCTCGACGCGGGCGTGGACCAGTTCGGCGGGGAGACCTGCACGGATGTGGTGCTCGACCTGCTCGCCGGCGGACGGGTCGCCCCGGAGCGCATCGACGACTCCGTGCGCCGGCTGCTCCGCGAGAAGTTCGAACTCGGGCTGTTCGATCGTCCCCGGGTCGACCCCGACGCCGCCGACACCATCGTCGGTTCGTCCGCCTTCGTCGCCGACGGTGAACGAGCTCAACGGGAGTCACTCACCCTGCTGATCAACCGGCCCGGCCGGGACGGGGCCCTCCTGCCCTTGGACCCCGGCGTGAAGATCTACTGCGACGGCATGGCGGCGGCAGCGCTGCAGACCCACGGCTCGGTCGTCGACCGGCCGGTGGACGCCGACGTGGCGGTGATCCGACTCCGGGCCCCCTTCGAGGTCCTCGGGCCCGGTCTGCAGTCGCTCTTCCATGAGGGCTCGCTCGAGTTCGACCCCGAGACGATCGACCGGGTCCGTACGCTGGCCGAGGTCGTCCCGACGATCGTTGTCGTGTACGCCGACCGGCCCCCGATTCTGACCGAGATCGGCGCGGTGGCGACCGGCCTGATCATCGACTTCGGGTGCTCGGACGGGGCCTTGGCCGACGTGCTGTTCGGCGCGACAGGTCCGCGGGGACGGCTGCCCTTCGACCTGCCCCGGTCGATGGCGGCCGTGCGGGCCAGCCGGTCGGATACGCCCTTCGACACTGCCGACCCGCTCTTCACCTTCGGCTTCGGCCTCCGGTACGAGGGCGCCGCCGACGGCTCGCAGGACGAGCACGGTGCGTCCTGATACCGCCCGTCCCGCTCGATGCATCCTCGACGCGCGCCCACCGCCCGGCGTGCACCGGAGCCCGGCCGGCGAATCCACCGTCCGCGGGCCGGCGGTGGCCGCCGACTCCCGCGTCAGGCCGACGCGGTCCGATCTCGCCGCGGCGGCCGATCCGGGTTCAATCGCGTCTCGGGGGACCGGGGCAGGCGGCCGGTGAGGTAGCCCTGGACGGTGGGTCCGATCAGGGTGACCACCGTGTCGTCGGGCAGGTCGGTCATCGGCGGGAGGCGCCAGACGTAGCGGGTCATGGCCAGGCCGACGAGCTGGCTGGCCACCAGCCCGGCCCGGAGT
>NZ_JBMDXT010000597.1:0-3834 GCF_048594475.1 Nakamurella sp.
GACCGGCGGTCCGCTCCTGGCCACCCCCGCCATCGCCGGCGACCTGGTGGTGATCGGCAGCCGCGACGAGTCGATCCACGCGATCGAGATCGCCGGCGGTGAGGCGCGGTGGGCGCAACCGGTGGGTGGACCGGTGCGCGCCACCGCCGCCGTCACCGCCGACCTGGCCGTCGTCGGAGCCGACGACGGGCAGGTCCACGCCCTCCGGTTGGCCGACGGGCAGGAGGAGTGGTCGGTGCGCGTCGGGGCCGAGGTCGTCGCCGGGCCGGTGGTCGCCGGCGACACCCTGTTCGTGGTCGCGGACCGGCTCTACGCCTTCGCCCTGGACACCCGGGCGCCGAGGTTCACCCCGGCGGACATCGGCGGGCCCAGCTCGTCGACCCCCGCGGTCGCCGGCGACCGGATCGTCGTCGGCGGCAACGACGGTCAGGTCTACGGCTTCTCGACGGTGGACGGCACCCGGGTCTGGGCGCGACCCACCGGCGGCGCCGTCCTGGCTCCGCCGGTCGTGGCCGACGGTGTCGCCTACGTCGGCAGCCGCGGCCGGGTCGTCGTCGCCGTCGACGTGGCCACCGGAGCCGAGATCTGGCGGCGGGACGTGGGTGCGCCGGTGCACGGCGCCGTCGCGGTCGGGGCGGACCGGATCGTCGTGGCCACCACCGCCGGCACGGTGCTGGCGCTGACCCGCGGCACCGGCGAGGAGGCGGCCCGGTGGGCCGGGCCCGGCCGGATCGATGCGGCGCCCGTGCCGGCGGGTGCGGACGGCTCGGTCGTCGTCGTCGACTCGGCGGGCCGGGTGATGCAGCTCGACGCGGCCCTGGAACGGGTGCTGGCCCAATACGACGTCGGCGCGCCCGTGCTGTCGTCCCCGCGCGTCGCGGACGGCGCCGTCTACGTGGCCGACCAGGCCGGTGCCGTGACCCGGTTGCTTCTCGTGACCGGCTGACCACCCTCTGCCGCGAACGGCCCCCGTCTGAGTGAACTCTGAGCCGCTGTTGAGCACTCCTCGGTTAGGTTCGCCTCAGCCAGCGACCATTGTCCGACCGGAAGGCCGCTCATGTCCGATCTCCCGCCCGTCTGGCCGTCCCCGGCCGGTCCGCCGCCCCCGCCGCCGCCCCCTCCGTCGTCCCGGACCCGGCGACCGGCCGGGCCGTGGATCGCCCTCGGGGTCGCGATCGCCGTGCTGCTGGGCGCCGGGGCCACCGCGCTGATCCTGGTGACCCGTCCGGACCCGGTGGCGGCCGCGGAACCGGTGCTGCTGGAACCGGCGGCGGACCCGGGCCCCGACGTCTTCGTCAGCGCCGTCGCGGTGTCGACCGCGCCGACTCTCCCGGACGAGGTCCGCAGCGTCGCCGCGGCCACCGTGGCCGGGATGACCGTCGATCCGGTCATCGGGATCCGCACCGGAGCCGGCACGACCGATGCCCTGTACGGCGGCTCGGGCGACCTGGGCGGGTGCGACCCCGAGCGGCTCGTCGAATTCCTGACCGCGAACCGCGCCCAGGGCGCCGCGTGGGCCGGCGTGCACGGCCTCACCGTCGACCAGATCGCCGGGTACGTCGCCGATCTCACCCCGGTCGTGCTGCTGCACGACACGGCGGTCACCAATTACGGTTTCGCCGGCGGCGCCGCGACACCCCGGCAGTCGATCCTGCAGGCCGGCACCGCGGTGCTCGTCGACGCCACCGGCACCCCCGCGGTTCGCTGCGCCTGCGGCAACCCGCTCACCGCACCCACCGTCCGGGACCTGCCGTCGGCCGAACTGCTGGGCACCCGCTGGGCCGGCTTCGACCCCGGCGCCACCCTGGCCGTCACCGCGGGCCCGCGGACGACCTCCTTCACGCTCGTGGACGTCGTCACCGGCGCCACCTACCAGCGTCCCGCGGGCCTGGCCGCCCTGACCCGGCCCGCGCTGTTGGCCGCCACCCCGGCCGGGATCCAACGCAGCACCGACGCGCAGCAGTGGGAGACCGTCGCCACCGTTGCCGCCGACGCCGGCGCCCTGATCCGGCTGGACGCCGGTCCCGACCTGGTCGTCGCGGTCGGCGGGATGCCGTGGACGGGGGTGAACCAGCCGTCCGGGGTCATCCGCACCACGGCCGACGGCGAGGGGTGGAACGAGCCCATCGCCGTCCAGGACCACCTGCTGGACGTGGCGTTCGGCAACGGGACCTGGCTGGCCGTCGGGCAGCCCGGGCCCGACGAGGCTAAGGGAAAGGTGCCCGTGTATCGCTCGACCGATGGCATCACCTGGGATCGGCAGCTGGTCACCCTGCCCACCACGGCCACGCACCTCTACCCGTACGGGACGATCGCCTTCGGCGGCGGGGCGTGGCTGCTCCCCGCCGTGGACGATGTCGGTGATCTCGGGATCCCGCTGCTGTTCCGCAGCACCGACGGCGTGACCTGGACGGACGTCACCGTGCCCGGTCCGTCGGCGACCTACGCCGGGGTCCGCGCCTTCAACGGTCAGGCCTGGGGCGTCACCGGCTCCCAGTTCTTCTTCGACGGCGCCCTGGAGCGGGCGCCGCGGGAGGAACTGCGGGTCGGCGGTAGCCCGGACGGGATCACCTGGCAGCCCGTCGCCGGGACCCCGGTCGCGCTCGCCCTGACCGGACTGTCCTGTACCGCCGACCGCGGCTGGCTGGCCTCCGCGATCGACACGACCGCGACCGACGCAGTGGGGGCCGTCCACACCAGCGCCGACCTGCTGACCTGGTCCCCGCTCGGCATCCCGCCGGCCGGCGGCATCACCGACGTGATCGCCGTCGGCGCCGGCACCGAGCCCGATGCCGCGCGCTGCGGCGCCCCGGCCGCGCCCGCGGCCCCGGCGGACGGCGGTTCCTGTGCCCTGGACCAGACGACCGCCGACGGCACCGCCGAGGTCGCCGTCGTCGAGTCGGGCAGCATCGACTGCAGCCTGATGCGGGACCGCTGGACCGCCTACTTCCAGTGGACGGGGCCCAAGGCGGGCACCGGGGCGTTCGCGGAGGTCGGCGACGGCTGGACGTGCAGCATCGTCCCGCTCTCGGCCACGCTGCCCGGCCAGACGGACTGGGGGTACCGCGGCCAGGTGGGCGGCTGCCGGCACGAGGACGGACGCGAGTTCACGGTGTACCCGATCGATCGGGTCCCGAGCGGTGGGTCGACGGCCCCGGCCCCGGCCCCGTCGACCACGGCTGGGCCGACCGCGTCGGGCTCGGCGGGTGAGGGCGATCTCGGACTGTCCCGGCCGATCTCCCGGCCGGCCTGCGACGGCACCGGCATCGTCATCCTGCACTCGTCGGTCGACCCGGCCGCGTACGCCTCCGAGATGCAGACCTACCTGGACCGGTTCCCGGACGCGCAGTACCTGCGGACCGACCTGACCGGTTGCTCCTCGCTGAACCGGGTCTCCCAGCAGGGCACCCTGATCTACGCGGCCTACCTGCCGGTCGGCCCGGATCAGACGGCGGTGTGTGCCGCGCAGCAGCAGGCCGGCGCGGCCTACTCCAAGTGGCTGGACAACACCTCCGACCCGAACGGCCGGATCGCCTGCGGCTGACCCGGCCCGGATCACGGCCCCCTCCCCGCCCACGGCCACAGCCGCACCGCCCACGGCCGGAGCAGGGCCATCGGATCCAGGTAGGTGCCGTCCGGCAGCCGGGCGCCCCAGTGCAGGCAACCGGCCGGCGCGCAGCGGGGGTGGCCGGCGACCAGCGTGCCGATCGGGGTCCCGGCGGCGACCACGGTGCCGGCCGGCACCGTGGCGGTGACCGGCTCGTAGGTGGTGCGCAGGCCGCCCTCGTGCTCGACCGACACCACACCCCGGTCGACCACGGTGCCGGCGAACAC
>NZ_JBMDXT010000598.1:0-4831 GCF_048594475.1 Nakamurella sp.
CGGGGCCCTGCGCCGGGCCCGGCGCCGGCCGTCTCCCGCGCCGGGCGGACCGACCGCAGGGCCGGCCGGCTCGGCCGGGCAGCGGCCGGGCAGCCCCGCGGCACCTCGGGGGCCGGCACGCCGCCCCGGCGGGCCCGGCGGCCCGGTGCCGACCCGTAGGCTCGCCCCCGTGACGCTCAGCCCGGCCCGACGACGCCGCATCGACCGCCTCGTCGCCGGCGGCATCGCGCTCGTCGTGCTCGCCGTCGCGGCCGTGGTCTACCTGACCAGCGACGTCCGGGCCACCGACGCCACCACCGTGCCCCGCGGCACCGTGCCCGCGGAGCCCACCGCGGTGCCGTCCACGCTCAGCGAGAAGTGGTCGGTGGCCACCGATCCGGCCGTCGGCGCGGTCGCATCGCCCTACGGCGTGGTGGTGACCGGGCAGGGCACCGCGGCGATCGCGTACGACGCCCGGACGGGCGAGCGGCGCTGGTCCTACGACCGTGGTGACGAGCCGCTGTGCGCCATCGGGTCCGGCGACACCGACGCCCCCGGGGTGACCGCTCGCGGCAAGGTGCGCGGCGTGATGGTGGTGTCGAACAAGAACGGGTACTGCTCGCAGGTCATGCTGCTCGACCCGGCCACCGGGGAGCGCCATTACTACCGGACCAGCCCGAACCAGCCGGGCGGAGCGCTGGCGTTCGGCGGTCCCTACGCGGGCTGGCTGGGCCCGACCCTGGTCGAGCTCTGGCGGGACGATCTGGTCCGCACCATCCAGTACGGGGACGAACCGGCCCCGCCCAAGCCGAACGCCACCCACACCGGGTGCACGTTCACCGACATGATCATCGACGACCAGCAGTTCGCGACCGTCGAGCACTGCGCCGGCAGCCCGAACGCCCAGGTGGTGCTGAACTGGACCACTCCCGACTCGGCGCCGGACAAACCCGATGATCAGGACGTCTTCAAACACACGCCGCGGGCGACCATCGACACCGGGTCGACGGCGGCGCGGCTGGTCGGCATCACCTCCGACCGGGTGGCCGTGCTGGTCTCCGACCCGGAACCGGCGGTGGTGCGCTACGACACCGCGGGCCGCGAGGTGGGCCGGACGCCGGTGGACGTACCGGCCACGTCGATCGTCGACGCCGACCGGCTCGGTGACGGCGACCGGACCCGGCCCACGCCCGCGGTGCGGGACGGGTCGACGCGATTCTCCGTCGTCGGCGACACCCTGCTGGCGGTGATGCAGGAATCGGCCACCGTGCAGACCACGCCGACGTCCACCGCGACCCGGCCGACCACCGAGCCGCCCACGCCCGGGGTCCTGGCCTCCGACACGGCGACCACGCCGGTCACCGAGCGGGTGGAGGACCTGACGGTGGGGTGGACCCGCGCCGGCGTCCTCGGGCTCCCGGCCGTGATCGGCGACCAGGTGCTGCTGCCGGTGTCCGGCGGCCTGGCCCCGGTCGCCGCCGGCAACGGGAACCCCGGCATCGTGCCGACACTGATCCCGGTCGACCGGGGCGGCGCCACCGGACGCGTCGACGTGGCGGCCGTCGGCCCGACGATCGTCGAGATCCGCGGGGACCGGGTCGTCGGGCTGAGCTGATCGACCGGGCGCTCAGGGCCACCAGGCGAGGGCGATCACGGCCGACGCGGCCGCGAGAACGGCGAGATCGGGCAGCACGCGCAGCGCCCCCCGACGCCGGGGCCGGGTCCGGTAGATCGCCTCGCCGGCACCCCCCACGATCAGGTGGGCGGCGACCCGGGCCCATCCGGGTCCGGTCGCCGCGCCCCACCCGGCCGCCGCCAGCACGGCCGGCGCGAGCAGCTGGGCGAGCACCAGCACCGCCCCGACCACCAGCATCCCGCCCGCGATCAGCCCGGTCAGCGCGTCCAGCCCGCGGACGGCGGGCCCCGGGCGAGGCTCGGCTCCGGGGTTGGCACCGGGACCGGCGCCCGACCCGATCCCCGGTGACGGGGGCGGCGACGCGGCCGAACTCACCCGCCCGGACCGACCGGGGTGGTGATCCCGTTGCTGGCCCCGACGATCCGGTCCAGAACGTCCGGATCGGTGCGCTCCTGCCCGAGGCGCAGGACCTTGTTGGTGCCGTGGTAGTCCGAGGAACCCGTCGTCAGCAGGCCCAGGTCGGTGGCGATCCCCCGCAGTTCGGCCCGATCGGACGGATCGTGGTCGGGATGGTCGACCTCCAGGCCGGCCAGCCCGAGGCGGGCCAGCTCGGCGAGGTAGCCGGCCGTCAGCACCCGCCGCTCGCCGCGGCCGCGCGGGTGGGCGATGACACTGACCCCGCCGGCGGCGGTGATCATCCCGATCGCGGTCGGCAGGTCGGTGTCGGCCTTGGGCACGTAGTACGGGCCGCGGCCGGACAGGTGCATCGCGAAGGCCTGGTCGACCGACTCGACGACCCCGGCCTCGACCAGCGCCCGGCCGATATGCGGGCGCCCGACCGGCGCACCGTCGGCGATCTCCAGGACCCGGTCCGCGGTGATCGGCACCCCGGCGGTGACCATGCGATCCACGATGGCCAGCCCCCGGTGCAGCCGCTCCTGGCGCAGCCGGGCCTGCTCGTCCACGATCGCGCGATGCGCCGGGTCGAACAGGTAGCCGAGCAGGTGGACACTGACCCGGCGCTCCCCCAGGGGCGCCGACGTGGAGAACTCGGCGCCGCGGATCACCGTCAGCTCGGGCGGCCGGGCCGCCAGGGCCGGCGCCCAACCCATCGTGTTGTCGTGGTCGGTGATCGCGACGACGTCCAGGCCGGCCGCCGCCGCGGCCTGCATCAGCTCGGCCGGGGTGTCGGTCCCGTCGGACGCGGTGGAGTGCGCGTGCAGGTCGATGAGCACACGCCCCATCCTGCCGGGTCGCGTCCCGTCCGCCGTCGTCGGCTCGGCCGTGTCGCCGTTCACCGCACGGTCACCATCGATTCATCCGGCCGTGGCCCGCCGGTCGGCTCGGTGGACGACCGGCCGGTCGCCACGCGGGTACAGTCGTCGAGCAGGCCCGATCGTGCCCCGGTGCAACGGCCCTGACCTGCGCCGATCCGTCACTGGGGGTCAACTGCGGTCCAGCCCCACGAGGAGGTGGCCATGCCCGTTCTGCCGTCCCTGCCCTCGTTGCGACACCCCCGTCAACGATCCGGGTCCGGCTCGGCCGCCGCCGGGGGCGACCACGCCGAGGCCCTGGTCGACTGCGCCGCCTACATCGGCGGGGAGCGGGTGCGGGAGTGCGGCGACCCGGCCACCGCGATCGACCGGGTCCGGGCCGAGGGCCGCGGCTTCGTCTGGATCGGACTGCACGAGCCCGACGAACGGGAGATGGCGTTCCTGGCCAAGCTGCTGGGACTGCATGAGCTGGCCGTCGAGGACGCCGTCCAGGCCTACCAGCGACCCAAGCTCGAGGCCTACGACAATTCCCTGTTCCTGGTGCTCAAGACGGTGGCCTACGTCGAGCACACGGCCGGGAACGCGGTGCAGATCGTCCAGGACGGCGAGATCATGATCTTCCTCGGCCCGGACTACATCGTGACGGTCCGGCACGGCGCCCACTCCCAACTGCGCACCGTCCGGGCCGCGCTGGAGGACGATCCCGACCGCCTGATCATCGGGCCGGCCGCCGTCATGCACGCGATCGCCGACCACATCGTCGACGAGTACCTCAGCGTCGTCGAGGCAGTCGAGGACGACATCGACGAGATGGAGAATTCGGTCTTCACGCCGAACCAGCCCGTGGACATCGAGCAGATCTACCTGCTCAAGCGGGAGATCCTGGGCCTGCGCCGCGCGGTCTCGCCGCTGATGCCGGCCATGCGCTCGCTCAGCGGCACCTCGACCGATCTGTTGCCCAAGAAGATCCGCTCCTACGTCCGGGACGTCGAGGATCACCTGTCGGTCGTCGCCGACCGCGTCACCACCTTCGACGAGATGCTCACCACACTGGTCAGCGCCGCCCTGGCCGAGGTAACGACCCGGCAGAACGAGGACATGCGCAAGATCTCCGCGTGGGCGGCGATCGCCCTGGTGCCCACCGCGATCGCCGGCATCTACGGCATGAACTTTGCCAACATGCCCGAGCTGAACTGGACTTTCGGCTATCCGATGGCCCTGGCCGTGATCGCCGGATTGTGCGTCACGCTCTATCTGGTGCTGCGCCGGCGCGGCTGGCTCTGACCTCGCCGAACCCGACATCCGGCTCCGGCGAGCACTATTCGTCGCCGATTCGTCACCGAATCGTGGCCCAACCCTCCGTTTCGGATGAGCAAACCCCTGCGTCCGGTGTGCCAGGATTTGCCCGGCATTCCGGGCACCCCCGGAATCGAGGCAAGTCGAGACGCGCATCGCGGCCGCTCGCACGTACGGCCGGGACCACCGGCCGCGAACCACGGAGGTATCGGTGGAAAACTTCTGGAGCATCATCTGGATCGTGATCTGGAGCTTTGTCTTCGTCGCGTACCTGTTCGTGCTCTTCTACATCCTGACGGACCTGTTCCGTGATCATCAGCTCAGCGGCTGGTTCAAGGCGCTCTGGATCATCTTCCTGATCTTCGCCCCCTACCTCACCGCACTGATCTACGTGATCGCGCGCGGCAAGGGCATGGCCGAGCGCCAGCAGGCCTACATCCGGGACACCAAGACCCAGACCGACGCCTACATCCGGGACGTCGCGGGCAAGTCGCCGGCGGAGAGCATCGCGGACGCCAAGGCGCTGCTGGACAGCGGCACCATCACCCAGCAGGAGTTCGACCGGCTCAAGGCCAAGGCCCTGGCCTGACGGCCGGCCGCTGAGCGGCCACCGCCACGGCGCGGGGGGGGGGGGGGCCCCCCCCCC
>NZ_JBMDXT010000006.1:0-3295 GCF_048594475.1 Nakamurella sp.
TCCGCCGGGTCGGCGGCCGGGTCGGCCAGGGACGGCGGAGCGGGCATGCGGACGATCGTAGGGTGGCCCGATGAGTGACGGCGTGAAGGCGTCCGGGGTGCCGGGGCCGGCGGGCGGGGCCCTGGTGCTGGCCGGCACCCCCCTGGGCCGGCCGGACGACGCCTCGGACCGGCTCCGGGCGTCGCTCGCCGGCGCGGACGTCATCGCCGCCGAGGACACCCGCCGGCTGCGCCGGCTGGCCGCCGACCTCGGGGTGGCGCTGACCGCCGCCGTCGTCTCGTACTACGAGGCCGTCGAGCAGGCCCGCATCCCCGGGCTGCTCGAGCGGATCGCCAATGGTGCCACGGTCGTGCTGGTCACGGACGCGGGCATGCCGTCGGTGTCCGACCCGGGTTACCGCCTGGTCGCGGCGGCCGCCGCGGCCGGCCTGCCGGTGACCTGCGTGCCCGGCCCGTCGGCGGTGCTGACCGCGCTGGCGCTGTCCGGGCTGCCGTCGGACCGCTTCTGCTTCGAGGGTTTCCTGCCGCGCAAGACCGGGGAGCGGGCCCGGGCGCTGGCCGAGCTGGCCGGCGAGCGCCGCACGATGGTGTTCTTCGAGTCGGTGCACCGGATCGGGGACACCCTGACCGCGATGCGCCAGGCGTTCGGGGCGGACCGGCCGGCGGCGCTGTGTCGCGAGCTGACCAAGACCTACGAGCAGGTCGTCCGGGGCACGCTGGCGGACCTGGTCGCGGCCGCCGAGACGGGACTGCGCGGGGAACTGACGCTGGTGGTGGCCGGGGCCTCGGCCCCGGTGGCCGCACCGCCGGATGCCGAGGAGCTGGCCGCGCTGGTGCAGGACCTGGTCGCGGCCGGCCGGACGCGCCGGGACGCGGTCGACGAGATCGCCGCCCGCGTCGGGTTGTCCCGGCGCACCGTGTACAACGCCGCCGTGGTGCCCCGTCCGGACTGAGTCGAGCCCGGTGATCCCGGCTCAGTCCGGACGGGGCGCCACCTCGGGGGTCGCGGCGACCGTTCGACCGGGCGTGCGGTGCCATCGGGCGGAGCCGTGTCACGCAGGGACCCCGGCGGCACCGTCCCCCGACCGCGGATCCCCGCTGCGCGGGGTCAGGGCTCGACGAGACCGGCGGCGAAGGCGTCGACCATCCGCCGGTAGCTCACGTCGAGATCGAGCGGCATCGCGTAGGCGCCGGCCGCCTCCAGGGCGACGAAGCCGTGCAGCAGCGCCCGCAGCGCCCGGATGGCGTGGATCGCATCGTCCCCGGTGACGCCGAACTCCGCGAGCACCGCGCCGAGCAGATCGACCAGCCGCGCGGCCACGTCGAGGTGCTCCGCGTCGTGAGGGGCCGGGGCCACCACCGACGCCGCGTACCGGCCCGGGCAGCGGGTCGCGAAGTCCCGGTAGGCGCCGGCCATGGCCTGCAGGGCGGGCGTCCCGGACCGGCCGACGACGGCCGCGGTCAGCGCGGCGAGCAGATCGCGCGCGCCCAGCACCGCGACGTCGCGCCGGAGCTCGGCCACCGAACCGACGTGCTTGTACAGGCTGGGCAGGCGCACCTCGAACGAGGCGGCGACATCGGCCAGGGTGAGCCGGTCCCAGCCGTTGGCGTCGGCGAGCTCGGCCGCCCGGCCGGCCAGCTGGGCGCGGCTGAGCCCGACCCTAGGCACCCGGCTGCCCGGTGGTCTCGCGCAGGAAGTCCACGATCGCCGGCGTGGTCCGTTCCGGGAACTCGGCGTGCGGGTAATGGCCGGCCTCCGGGACGAGCACCGCCCGGCCCCGCAGCCGCTCCGCGACCAGCGCCGCCTCGGCGGCCGGATCCGGGAAGTCGCGGTCCCGCTCGCCCATCACGACCAGCGTGGGTGTCCGGACCCGGTCCAGCACGGCCTCGACCGGCGCGTGCGAGGTGTGGGTGGTCGCGGTGAACGCGCGCCGGTGACCGGGCCGGCGCAACGACGCCGCGATCGCCCGGCGGTGGGCCCGGAAGTCCTCGTCCCGACGTCCGGGGTAGAGCGAGGGCAGGTAGAGGGCCCACACCCGCCCGGCCCACGGCCCGCCCATCATCGCCCGGAACAGCAGCATCATGGCCGCGCCGGTCGGCGGGTTGCGCACGAACGGCCCGATCAGCACCAATGCCCCGACCAACTCCGGCCGGCGGGCGGCGACCAGGGTGACCGCGCCCGCCCCCATGGAGTTGCCGACCAGCACCGCCGGCCCGCCGAGCTGCTCGACCAGGGCCTGGACGTCGCCGGCCGCGGCGGCGTCGTCGTAGGCGGTGAAGGTGGCGTCGCTGTCCCCGTGCCCGCGCAGGTCCATGGTGGCGACCCGGAAACCGGCCGCGACCAGGGCCGGGGTCAGATGGCGGAAGGTGCTGCGCAGGTCGCCCATGCCGGGGACGGCGACGATCAGCGGGCCGTCGCCGACGACGTCGTAGGCGATGCGGCCCTCGCCGCGGTCGAGGTAGCGGACGGGGGCGAGGGTCTGGCTACGAGGCATAGCCAAAAAGCTAATAGCATTAGCTTTGACTGTCAAGGGCGGGCCTGGAAGCCTCGACGACCGTGAGCGAGTTGAAGAACCGGCTGCGGGCCGATCTGACCGCGGCGATGAAGGCCCGGGACACCCTGACCACGGCGACCCTGCGCCTGGCCCTGGCCGCCGTCACCAACGCCGAGGTGGCCGGGACGCAGGCCAGGGAACTGTCCGACGCCGAGGTCGTCGCGGTGCTGCAGAAGGAGGTCCGCAAGCGGGGCGAGGCCGCCGAGGCGTTCGCCGGGGCGGGCCGCGCAGAGCAGGCGGCCACCGAGCGGGCCGAGGCCGCGGTGCTGTCGGCCTACCTGCCGCAGGCCCTGTCCGACGACGAGGTGGCCGGCCTGGTTGCGGCCGCGATCGAGGCGGTGGCGGCCGACACGGGGGCGCCGCCGACCATGCGGCAGATGGGCCTGGTCATCAAGGACGTGCAGGCCCGGGCGGCCGGCCGGGCCGACGGCTCGCGCATCGCCGCCGCGGTCAAGCTCGCCCTGGCCGCGGGCGGCTGAGCGGACCCCGTAGCGCGGCGTTCATCGCCGTGCGGGAGGCTCGTGGTCTGCCCTCACCGAACGATCGGATCGAGCCCACCCGGAGGCGCCTGCCATGACCGAGACACCCACCCCTGGATCCACCCCGCTGGCCGACATCGGTGTGACGGGTTTGGCGGTGATGGGATCGAATCTGGCGCGGAACTTCGCCCGGAACGGGTTCGTCACGGCGGTGCACAACCGGTCGTACGCCAAGACGCAGGCGTTGATCGACGAGCATGGG
>NZ_JBMDXT010000060.1:0-2799 GCF_048594475.1 Nakamurella sp.
ACGTCCCACAGCTGCACGAGACCCGTGCTGCTGCCGGTGGCCAGCAGCCGCCCGTCGGGGCGGAAGGCGATCGAGAACTGCTGCCGGGCCACGGCGGCCGGTGCGGTCCCGACGACGGTCGGACGTTCGGGGTCGGTCACCGAGAGCAAGCGGATCGCGCCGTCGACCCCGTCGGCGGTGGCCAGCAGGCGCCCGTCCGGGGAGAGGGCCTGCATGGTGGGCCCCTTGGCGCCCAGCACCCGGGTGACCAGGGGCTGCCCGGTGGCGTCCAGGACGGCCGAGCGGTCCTCGGCGGTCGGCGAGGTCCGGAAGGCGACCAGGGCCAGCTGCGCGGCGACGTTGCCGTCCTGCGGGGCGACGCGGTTCGCCGCGTCGAGCACCTGCCCGGCCAGCGCGAGGTCGCGGAACGCCTCGGCCGCCTGCTGCTGCTCGGCGGCCGCCCGGCCCGATACGACCGCGAACACGCCGAGCCCGGAGGCCACCACGGCCAGCGTGGTCACCACGGCCACGATCGACCGGCGCCGCCGGCGACCACGCACCCGGGCGGCTCGGGCCGCGGTCACCGCGGCCTCGCTCGAGGCCAGGAAGTCCGCTTCGGGGGCCGAGAGTGCGACCGACCCGGCCGTCAGGGCCTCCTGCATGGCGGCCAGCCGGGTCGGCCCCAGCAACGCGGACGCGTCCTGCCCGCTGTCCTGCCAGATCCCGATGGCCTGGTCCAGCCGGCGGCGGGCGGCCAGCGCGGCGCGGCTCTCGTCGATCCAGCCCTGGAGCCGGGGCCAGGCCGACAGCAGCGCCTCGTGCGAGATCTGGACCGACTCGGCGTCCACGGTCATCAACCGCGCCGCGACGAACCGGTCGACGACCGCCCGCGCCGCGGCATCCTCGCCGCCCGGCGGCGCGTCCCCGGCCGGGTCGCCGGTGACCGATCGGGATGCGGCGCCGCCGCCGGCGATCCCGGCCAGATCGGTGAGGGGCATGCGGCGGCGGGTCACGACGGCGTCGTCGTCGACGTTGACCATCCGCAGCAGCATCGGGGCGGCCAGCTCCTGCTGCCGGGCCGGCAGCGCGGCCAGCACGGACTCCGCGCTCTGCGCCACGGCGCCGGCCACGCCGCCGGTGGCCAGGTAGTCGGCGACCGTCAGGCGCCGTCGGGTGGCGCGCTGCCAGGTGCCGCTCAGGGCGTGGGACAGCAGGGGCAGCGCGCCGGCGTCGAGGACCCCGGCCGGGGCCCCGTGCGGCGTGAGGTCGCCGATCAGCACCTCGACCAGCTCGGGGTCGACCTCGCAGCCGGCGATCCGCGCCGGCTCGACCACGGCGCGTCGCACCTCGTCCGGCGACATCGGCCCGACGACCACCTGGGCGCCGGCCAGCACCGGCAGCAGCGGGGCCTGCGCGAGGGCCGCCGCGTAGACGTCGGCCCGCAGCACGAGCACGCCCGGCCCGGGCGGGCCGCCGCCGGTCCCCGGGCCGGCGCCGGCGATCGCGCCGAGGGCCGCGAGGTAGGCCTGCCGTTCACGCTCGTCGGGACAGGTCGAGAAGACCTCCTCGAACTGGTCGACCACCAGCAGGTGGTCCGGGCCGGGGGCGCGGACCGCCGCGCCGGGCGGGTCGGCCCGCAGCGACCGCTCGACGGCGGCCACCTCGTCCTCGTCCAGCGGGCCGGCCGCCCCCGCCGCACCGGGTCCGCCGGACCCGCCGGCCGCGAGCAGCGCCGCGGCCAGCCCGCGCAGGGGGCGATCACCCGGAGTGATGATCGAGTACCGGGCCGGCGCGTCGGAATCGTCCCCCGATCCGGCCCACGCCCGCACCAGGCCGGCGCGCACGACGGAGGACTTGCCCGACCCCGACGGCCCGACCACGGCCACCATCCGGCCGGCGACGGCGGGCACCCCGGGCGGGCCGGTCGCGTCACCGCGGACGGCGGCCAGCAGCTGGGCGGTCACCCGCTCCCGCCCGAAGAACATGCCGGCGTCCTGGACCTGGAAGCTCTCCAACCCCGGATAGGGGGACACGGCCGACGCCGGGCGGGGGGCGCCGGCCCGGCGGACCCGGGCCACGGCGTCCCACCAGGCCTGCTGCGCCCCGGGATCGGTGACGCCGCACGCGGCCAGGATCCGGACGAACACCGCCGACTGGGCGACCGTCGGCAGGTGCCTGCCGCTGACGTACCCGCCGACGGTGGCCACCGGGCTGTCCACCGCTCGGGCCAGGTCGCGGACGCTGAGTCCGGTCCGCTCGCGCAGTGCGGTCAGCGCGGCGGCGAGCTCGCTGCGGCTCCCGATGGACGTCGGATCTCCCCCGGGTACGGCGAACCCGCCCGACCCAGCCCCCTTGGTCATGCCCAGCACCTTAGGTCCCGGTATTTCCGGTTCGCGCGGCCGGCCGCGCCCGGCCCCGCCCATTCGCCGGCGGGAGCACCGCGACCTGCGGCGATCCTCCCGGAGGCGTCCGGAGTCGTCCGGATCGGACCGCGCGGACGGCCCGGCACCGCCGGGGCCGAGAGGATGAACCGGACAGACGGTGCATCGGCCGGGACGGTCGGCCGGCGGGAAGGGCGGTGGCCCGGTGCAGGCTCGGGGCGCGCGTCCGGCGGTCGTCATGGTGCCCGGTGGCGGGCGCCCGGCCGGTCAGGGCCGGGCGGGCGCGGCAGCGGCCGTCGCGGTCGTCGACGCGCATCCGGTGAGCCGGGTCGCCCTGCCGCTGGCCCTGCCCGACCTGGTCTGGACCGGCGCCGCGGCCACCGCGGCCGACCTCCTCGCCGCGGCTCCGCCCGCCGACGTCGTTCTGCTGGCGCTGCAC
>NZ_JBMDXT010000061.1:0-6904 GCF_048594475.1 Nakamurella sp.
AACCCGCGCCGGATGCGACATATCGGGCCTGGTGGCGCGGGATTGATCAGCGAACCGGGCCGCCCCCGCGTGATTCGCTGATCAAATCCGCGACTGATCCGGACTTTTCAGGCGCGGGGCCCGGGTTTGATCAGCGAACCGGGCCGAACCGAGGCCGAGTGAAGGCCGAACCGAGGCCGAGTTGGGTCGAACCGAGGCCGAACCGAGGCCGGGCGCAGGCCCGGCCCCGGGTGGGCGGCAGAATCCAGACAGGTGGAGGTGGCGGGCAGGTGAGCACGCAGAGCGCGTCGGCGGTGGATGCCCTCGTCGCCGAGTACGAGGACCTGCAGACCAGGCTGGCCGACCCGGCGATCCACGCCGACCAGGCCGCGAGCCGCAAACTGGGCCGCCGGTACGCCGAGCTGACCCCGATCGTCACGACCGCCCGCGACCTGGCGGCCAACCGCGGCGACCTGGAGGCCGCCCGGGAGCTGTCGGAGGAGGACCCGGCGTTCGCCGAGGAGGCGCGCACGCTGGCCGGTCGGGTCGACGAGCTCGAACAGCGGCTCGCCGAGCTGCTCGTCCCGCGTGATCCCGACGACGGCAAGGACGTGCTGGTGGAGGTCAAGGCGGGGGAGGGCGGCGAGGAGTCGGCCCTGTTCGCCGGCGACCTGCTGCGCATGTACCTGCGGTACGCCGAGCGCCGCGGGTGGAAGACCGAGGTGCTCTCGGCCACCGAGTCGGACCTGGGCGGCTACAAGGACGTCACCGTCGCGGTCAAGGCCCCCGGCGCGACCGCCGACGGCGTCTGGGCGCGGCTCAAGTTCGAGGGCGGCGTGCACCGGGTGCAGCGGGTGCCGGTCACCGAATCCCAGGGCCGGGTGCACACGTCGGCCGCCGGGGTGTTCGTCGCGCCCGAGGTCGAGGACATCAGCGACGTCGAGATCGCCGACAGCGACCTGCGGATCGACGTGTTCCGCTCGTCCGGGCCGGGCGGGCAGTCGGTCAACACCACCGACTCGGCGGTGCGCATCACCCACCTGCCGACCGGCATCGTCGTGTCCTGCCAGAACGAAAAGTCGCAGCTGCAGAATAAGGAACAGGCGATGCGGATCCTGCGCGCCCGGCTCCTCGCCGCCGCCCGGGCCAGCGCCGACGCGGCCGCGGCCGACGCCCGCCGCTCCCAGGTCCGCACGGTGGACCGGTCCGAGCGGGTCCGCACCTACAACTTCCCGGAGAACCGCATCGCCGACCACCGGGTCGGCTACAAGGCCTACAACCTCGACGCCGTGCTCGACGGCGACCTGGACGCCGTGCTGGACGCGCTCTCCGCCGCGGACCGGGCCGAGCGGCTGGCCGGCGCGGGTTCGTCGTGAGCCGAGCCCTGTGGATCGGACGCCGGGGACGCCGGGGCCCGCGATGAGCCGGCACTCGCTGCGCGCGGCGATCCTGGACGCCGCCCGGACGCTCGAGGCGGCCGGCGTGGCCAGCCCGGACGTGGACGCCCAGGAGCTGGCCGCGCACCTGCTCGGCGTCCAGCGCACCCGGCTCGGCCTGACCCCGCTGGTCGAGGACGGCTTCCTGGCCGACTACCGGGCCCTGGTCGACCGGCGGGCGCAGCGCATCCCGCTGCAGCACCTGATGGGCACCGTGCAGTTCGGCCGGGCCACGCTGGCCGTCGGACCCGGGGTGTTCGTCCCGCGCCCGGAGACCGAGTCGCTGCTGGCCTGGGCGGTGCATGCGATCGCCGACCGGGACCGGCCGGTGGTGGTGGACCTGTGCACCGGCAGTGGCGCGCTCGCCCTGGCGATCGCGGCGGAGCGCCCGGACGCCCGGGTCATCGGCGTCGAGCGGTCCGCGACCGCGCTGGCCTGGGCCCGGCGCAACGCGGTCGCCCAGGCCGGCGCCGGGCGCACCGCGGTGGAACTGCGCGGCGGGGACGTCTTCGACGAGCGGCTGCTGGCCGACCTCGACGGCACCGCCGACCTGGTCACCGCGAACCCGCCGTACGTGCCCGACGGCACCGAGGTCGCCCCCGAGGTGGCCGATCACGACCCGCCCGAGGCGGTCTTCGCCGGGCCCGACGGGCTGGCCGTCATCCGGCCGTTGCTGTCGGTCGCGGCGGCGCTGCTGCGGATCGGTGGCTCGCTGGCCATCGAGCACGACGACACCCAGGGCGAGTCGGTGCCGGCGCTGCTGCGCTCGCGCCGGGTGCTGACCGATGTCGAGGACCACCAGGACCTCACCGGCCGCCCGCGGTTCGTCACCGCGACCCGGGTGCGGTTGACTGGCACCTCGTGAGCGAGAGGCCGGCCGGGTGACCCCCCGGTCGACGACGACGCCCGCGGCGGCCGACGGCCCGTGCGGCCGGCCCGGCGCGACCGCGACGAGCCTCGGGAGGACGACGTGAGCACCTTCGACTGCAGCGACCCGATCGAGCGGCGGGCCGGGCTGGAGGCGGCCGCGCACGCCGCGGCGGCCGGGAACCTTGTCGTGATGCCGACCGACACGGTCTACGGGATCGGCGCGGACGCGTTCAACGCCGCCGCGGTGCGCGCGCTGCTCGCCGCCAAGGGAAGGGGCCCGGACATGCCGGTGCCGGTCCTGGTCGGCTCCTGGACCACCATCGAGGGCCTGGTGATGGCGGTGGCGCCGGTCGCCCGGACGCTGGTCGAGGCGTTCTGGCCGGGCGGGTTGTCGCTGGTCATCGAGCACGCGCCGTCGCTGCAGTGGGACCTGGGCGACGCCAAGGGCACCGTGATGGTCCGGATGCCGCTGCACCCGGTGGCGATCGACCTGCTCCGGCTGGTCGGGCCGATGGCGGTGTCCAGCGCCAACCGCAGCGGGAACCCGCCGGCCACCACCGCCGCGCAGGCGCAGGAGCAGCTGGGCGAGCAGGTCGCGGTCTACCTCGACGGCGGCGAGTCGCCGATCGGGGTCGCCTCGACGATCGTGGACATCACCGGCGACATCCCGCGCGTGCTGCGCATCGGCGCGGTGCCGCTGGACCGGATCCGTGACGTCGTCGGCGCGGTCGAGGACGCCACGGCCTGAGTCACCGGGTTCGCCTCGGACCGGGCCGGCGACCGAGGGCCACGCATCGGCCTGACCGACTCTGATCGATTCTGATCGGCGGGATCGGCCGGGGTCGGCCCGGCAGCAGCCCGGAGAACGACCGGAGAATGCCGAAGGCCCGATCCGACGGCGTGTCGTGATCGGGCCTGCGGGCAGCTCCCGGCGTGGGGCTCGTGTTCGGTGCGCAACACAGGTTCGCCACTGCGGTGGCGGAGACCGGGTCCGGGCGTCGGGCCCGGTCGCCGCCGGCGAATCGGAGCTACGTCATGGGGACGGCCGGACCCGCCCGTCGTTGCGCGACTGTCCGGTTTCAGTTCGGTAAAGCCCGGTTCGGTCCGCCCGATCGACCTGGCGGAGGGTCATCGGGCGGCCCGGCCGCGACCCCCATCCGGGTCCCGCGACACTCACAGCTGCCCTGCGTGTCCAGGACAGCGGGTTTCCCGGCCCGGCCCACTACCCTGGGCGGGTGACGGGATACACGCTTCCGTTGCGCGAGTACGCCCTGGTCTGCGGCGCGGCGGTGGTCGTCACGTTCCTGTTGACCGGCGTGGTGCGGCTGATCGCCGTACGGGTGGGCGCGGTGTCGCCGATCCGGGAGCGCGACGTGCACTCGCTGCCGACGCCGCGGATGGGCGGCCTGGCGGTCTACCTGGGCTTCGCCGCGGCGGTCCTGATGGCCCTGCAGCTGCCGGCCCTGGGCGCGGCGTTCTTCTCCTCGTCCGAAATCGTCGGCGTGCTCGCCGCCGGCGGGGTGATCTGCCTGGTCGGCATCATCGACGACCGTTTCGACCTGGACGCCGTGGCCAAACTGGCCGGGCAGATCCTGGCCGCGGGCGTGATGGTGCTGTTCGGCGTGCAGTGGCAGGTGCTCTGGCTGCCCAGCAGCGGGCCGTCGGGCGGAAGCCTGGTCAGCCTCGACCAGACCCAGGGCATCGTGCTCACGGTGTTGCTGATCGTCGTGCTCACCAACGCGATGAACTTCATCGACGGGCTCGACGGGCTGCTCGCCGGGGTCGCCGCGATCAGCGCGTTCGCCCTGTTCATCTTCTCCGCGCGGCAGCTGGTGCTCTCCGGCGACGACACCTCGGCCTCGCAGCCACCGCTGATCGCCGCGGCCCTGCTCGGGGCGTGCATCGGCTTCCTGCCGCACAACTTCTACCCGGCCCGCATCTTCATGGGCGACTCCGGCTCCATGTTCATCGGCCTGGCCATGGCCGGGGCTATCGTCAGCGCCGGTGGGAAGCTGGACCCGGCCACGTTCGGGCCCCGTTCCACCATCGCGCTGCTGGCCCCGCTGATCGTCGCGCTGGCGGTGATCTTCATTCCGGTGCTGGACTTCCTGCTGGCCGTGATCCGGCGGACCAAGGAGGGCCGGCACCCGTTCAGTGCGGACAACCGGCACCTGCACCACCGCATGCTGGCGATCGGGCACACGCACCGCCAGGCGGTGCTCATCTTCTACTACTGGGCCTTCGCCCTGGCCGCGAGCGCGGTCTCGCTGACCTTCGTCAGCTGGCAGGTGGCCGTCATCCCCACCGCCCTGCTGTTCCTGGTGGGGCTGATGTTCTCGGTGTGGCCCCGGGTGCGCGACGGGCGGCGGGCGCGGCGCGAACGGGAGCAGATTCCTGCCACACTGCCCTGAGGGCTCCGCGCGGAGCCCCGGCGTGCGGCCGCCCCGGCCCCGCCGCCGGCCCGCCGCCCGGCGGGCCCCGACCCGAAGGTGAATCCCGTCCCGTGACCGCATCACCACCCCCGATCGACGGCCCCGGCCGGCCGCCGGTGGACCTGTCGGCCCAGATCGCGGCGGCCGCGCGGATCGCCGACCGGAGCCGGTCGGCCGGCGCCTGGTCGCTGGACCACCTGCGGTTGTGCCTGCCCGTGCTGGTCGGCGGGGGAGTGCTGCTCGGCGTGGTCGGCGCGGTGGTCGCCGGCTGGGGGGCCGTCCTGGGGGTGCTGATCGGCACCGTGATCGTCGGGGCGTTCTTCACGTTCTCGGCGGTGGTCATCGCCTGGGTGGGCAAGACCAACCCGAACACTGTGATGATCGCCGCACTGTTCGCCTACGTGATCAAGGTGTTCGTCCTGGCCCTGATCCTGATGACCATGCCGATCGACGGCCCGGTGGACGTCCGCTGGATGGCCGGGGCCATCGGCCTCGGGGTCTTTCTGTGGCTGGGCGCACATATGAGATATGTCTGGACATTGAAGCTCTACTACGTCGACCCGCGCTAACCGTACGGTTGTCCGGCAACGACTCGGATCGGCCGCAAAGCTGCAGGCCAAGACGTTGCGAAAGCGTTGCGACGAGCGGCACGCCATGAGAACCGGATGCACGGGAGGCCGGAGTCTCCTGATAGGGTCCGGGACGCCATGAAGATGTTTCCCAAGGCCAAGCCCCCATCGCCGGGAGCCGACGAAGGATGGGCGGTCCTGGGCAGCCTGATGTCCGGTCTGCTCCTGTTCGGTGGCCTGGGCTGGTTGCTCGACCAGTGGTGGGACATCCGGGTGATGGCGCCGATCGGCGCGGTCGTCGGCATGGCGCTGGGTATCTATGCGGTGGTGATGCGGCACGCGCAGCGGGCCGACACCGCCCCGGAGACCAGTGAATTGACGGCGTCCGCGCAAGCCAGGGCGGACGCGGCACGAGCACTACGTGAAGCGAAGACAGCGAATCGGCGCAGGGCACTGCGATCGGCCGGGTCCCCGACCCGGCCAGATCCGGCGCCCCGCTCCGGTACCCGAAGGGAGACGGTGGCGTGAGCCTCCTGTCAGCGGTGATGCTGACCGCGGCGGACAGTGGCGGCGAATTCGAGCCGCCCACCGTCGAGCATTCGTTCTTCTTCGACAAGATCGGGAACGGCGAAGCCATCTCCTCGGTCAAGGCGATGGTCCTGCTGGGTCTGGGCGTCATCCTGATCATGGCGTTCTACCTGGCCGCCTCGCGGAAGGCGGCGGTGGTCCCGGGCAAAATGCAGTTCGCCGGCGAGAGCGCCTACGGCTTCGTCCGCAACGGCGTCGCGATCGAGATCCTCGGCGGGGTCAACGGGCGCAAGTGGGCGGGCTTCCTGGCCACCCTGTTCGCCTTCATCATCGTGCAGAACCTCTGGGGCATCGTGCCTCTCGCTCAGCTGCCGGTGACGTCGCACTTCGCCATCCCGGTCCTGCTGGCGCTGACAGTGTGGTTCATCTACATGTTCGTCGGCATCCAGAAGCACGGCTTCTTCGGCTTCTTCAAGCTGATGTGCTACATCCCCGGCATTCCCGCCGCGATGCATCTGCTGCTGATCCCGATCGAGTTCCTGTCGAACATCATCCTGCGGCCGTTCACCCTGGCCATCCGGTTGTTCGCCAACATGTTCGCCGGCCACATGCTGATCACGATCGCGGCGGTCGGCACGATCTACCTGTGGGGCACCGGGAACCCGGTCAACATCGTGCTGGGCATCCTGCCCTTCGTCGGCAGCCTCGGCCTGGTGTTCTTCGAGCTGCTGATCTGTTCCCTGCAGGCCTACGTGTTCTGCCTGTTGACCGCGATCTACCTGGAATCGTCGCTGGCCGACTCGCACTGACGCACCGATTTCTCCCCGATCGGCACCCGTCCCACCCGACCGCAGTACCTGGCCCGCACCGGCGCGGCCAGCGATCGACCACCTGGATCCGCCACGGATCGCGTGAAAGGAAATGCACCCATGGATCTCGCCGAACTGTCCGGCAACGTCGGCACCCTCGGTTACGGCCTGTCCGCCATCGGCCCGGGTATCGGCGTCGGCATCGTGTGGGCGGCCTACATCTCCTCCACCGCCCGCCAGCCCGAGTCCGCCGGCCTGACCCGGACCTACGCCTTCCTCGG
>NZ_JBMDXT010000062.1:0-4578 GCF_048594475.1 Nakamurella sp.
CGCCGCGGTGAGCGCGGTCAGGCCGTCCTGCGCCCGCTGGTCGGCCAGCGGGCGCAGCCGGAGCCGGTCCACGCTCTGGCAGCCGGGGGCGTCGACGAGATCGGCGACCTCGAACGAGCTGAACAGCGGGCTGCGCTCGCCGGAGGCGAGCGGGTCGTACAGCGCCGGATACGGGCTGCGCTCGTAGCCCGGATCGTGCCCGCAGACGTGGATGGCCGAGGACGACCCGGTCTCGGCGATGACGCCGACGGCCAGGTCGAGCAGGGAGACCGGCCAGCCGAGGTCGGTGATCGCGTCCAGTCCCAGCCGGTCGGGGGCCGCGTCGAGGACGGACCCCATCAGCAGTTGGGCCGCCTCCAGCGCCGACTGCACGTAGAACATCGTGCCGGCGTCGTGCAGGCGGACCACGGCGTCGCCGGCGCACCAGTCGCGCAGCCGGCGGTGGATGATCGAGTTGTCGACGATGTGGGTGAACCGGACGGCCGACCCGGTGAGGTCGGCGCCGGCCCCCGTGTCGGCCACGCCGTTGCGCATGATCCACTCGGAGATCTTCTTGGACCCGGCGTAGACGTCCCGGCTGAACGGCCGCAGGGCCTTGCCGGTGGACGCGAAGGCCAGGTGCATCCCGCCCACGGATCGGCAGGCGTCGACGACGTTGACGGTGCCGGTGACGTTGGTGGAGACGGTGCGGGCGACGAACTGCTCGGCCAGGCCCGGGTCGTGCTGGGCGGCGACGTGGTAGACGATGTCCGGCCGCAGCTCGGCCATCAGATCACGGACGGCGTCGCGCTGCCGGACGTCCAGCCGCCGGTACTCCACGCCCTCGGTGCGCGGCCAGCCCACGGTCCGGCCACGGCTGATCGAGACCACCCGGGCCGCGCCGTTCTCGCGGAGCAACCGCACCAGGACCGAGCCGATGCAGCCCGTCCCCCCGGTCACCAGCACGGTGCGCCCGGCATGGGCCTGTCGGACCCGGTCCTGATCGATGTCGAGCATGCGGGAGCCGGTCGCCCGGAAGCGCTCGACCTCGGCCCGGGCGGCCCCGGCCCGATCGTCCAGAACGGCCCGGGTGGCCGAGCGCATCCGCCGGAGCGCATCCGGGTCGAGCGGACGATCGACCGTGCGGTCGGCAGGGGCGTCGGTCGGCCGGCCGAGCGGGGCGGCGGCCGGCGCGGCGGCGACGAGGGCGGCCACCGCATCGGTGGGATCGGCGGGCGAAAGGTGGAGGCGACAGTCGTCGTCCTGGGATTGCATCGTCACGACCTCTCAGCCGAAGTCAGGGCTCGCGGAAACGGAACCGCGCCAGGCACGGCCCGCTCCGGCGACGCTCGGTCGAACCGTTCGGTGCGCTCGGGTCGACGTGGACCCCGTGGGGCGGAAGCAGGGACATGGCGCGGTTCCCTCGGCGGGCCGCGATCGATCCGCCGACGCTGGCGCACTTCCGCACACATCACTGTAGGTGACAGAGAATGTCCAACCGGCCACCGAGCGGGTCGGGACGACGAAATTCACATGGCTGGAACACCGGGAGTGACGCCGACCACGGACGATTGCCGGGCCTGGGGCCAGAATTCCGTTTCCCGGGTTACTCCCGGTGCGCCTCGTTCGAGGTTGCTGCGGGAATCATCACATTTCCGTCGTTGACGTGTGGTCAGCCGACGGGAGCGCCCAGCTCGACGACCGATCCGATCTCCGGGCCGAGGAAGCGCCGGCCCAGCCGCAGGAACGGCGCCGGGTCGCCGGTGGCCAGGAACTCGTGCGGACCCGGCGGCTGGGGCCCGGGCGCGAGCAGATCGAGCTCGGTCAGCTTGCGGTAGACGTCCTGGGCGGTCTCGTCGGCGCTGGACACCAACGTCACTCCGTCCCCCATCACCAGCGACAGCGCCCCGGTCAGCAGCGGGTAGTGGGTGCAGCCGAGCACCAGGGTGTCCAGGTTGGTGCGCTGCAGCGGACCCAGATAGGCCTGGGCCAGCCCGATGACCTGCCGGCCCGAGGTGATGCCGCGCTCGACGAAGTCGACGAATGACGGGCAGGCGACCGGGTGCACGGTGATGCCCGGCGTCACGTCGAAGGCGTCCTGGTAGGCGCCGGAGGCGATGGTGGCCGAGGTCCCGATCACCCCGACCTCACCGGTCCGGGTGGCGGCGACCGCCCGCCGGACGGCGGGCCGGATCACCTCGACGACCGGGACGTCGTACCGCTCACGGGCGTCGGCCAGGCAGGCCGCCGAGGCCGTGTTGCACGCGATGACCAGGATCTTCACGCCGCTGTCGACCAGCCGGTCGGCCACCGCCAGGGCATGCCGGCGCACCTGGGCGATCGGCAGCGGACCGTACGGGCCGTTGGCCGTGTCGCCGACGTAGCGGACCCGCTCCCCCGGCAGCTGGTCGATGATCGCCCGGGCGACGGTCAGCCCGCCGACTCCGGAGTCGAAGATGCCGATCGGCGCGCTGACGTCCCTGTTCCCGGCGGAGCTCACGGATCCGACGCTACCGCCTCAGGCGGCCACGGCCCGGCGCTGCCGGTCGGCCCGGCCGACCAGGAACGCGGCCAGTACCCCACCCAGCGCACCGAACAGGTGCGCCTGCCACGACACCGTCACCACCCCGGTGATATCGGCCGCCGCCACCCGGACGATGCCGGTCCAGAACAGGCTGCCGTACAGCACCAGCAGCACCAGGCCGAGCAGGATGTGCGGCCAGGTCCGGGTCCAGATCCCCCGGACGATCAGGAAGGTCAGCCACCCGAAGACCACCCCCGAGGCCCCGACGGTGACGCTGAGGGCCGGCGCGACGAGCCAGACGCCGAGCCCGGAGATGAGCCAGACGAGCGCGGTGACCGCGACGAACTGGCGCAGCCCGCCGACGGTGATGAGCACCCCCATGATCACCAACGGCACCAGGTTGGACCACAGGTGGGCCCAGGAACCGTGGATCAGCGGCGCGGTCAGCACGCCCCACAGGCCGGACCAGCTGCGGGGCTCGATGCCGAACTGGTCGAGGCGGTAGCCCATCGCCCAGTTGACGATCTGCACGACGACCATGACCACGGCCAGTGAGCCGACCACCACGACCGCCGTGCGCAGGTTCTCCGGCAGCACCCGCTTGCGGGCCGGCGCAGCCGCACCGGACGGCGTGACTCCGTACGACGGGGGAACGTAGGAACCGGACGAGCCGAACGGCGACGGCGAGGTCATGCCTCCAGGCTACGGACGCGTCACGACCCGGGGATCCGGGGAAACCCTGACCCTCGCGCCGGATGGCGGCCTCACGTGCCCGGCCGGCTCAGGCCCAGAGCTGGCCCTCCAGGCCGGTCGCGGCCTGCGTGTCGTCGCCGGCGTCGTACACCCCGGTGGACAGGTACTTCCAGCCGCCGTCGCACACGACGAAGGCGATGTCGGCCTCGACGCCGTCACGGACGGCCCGGGCCGCGATGCCCAGCGCCGCGTGCAGGATCGCCCCGGTGGAGATGCCGGCGAAGATGCCCTCGACCTCCAGCAGCTCCCGGGTCCGGCGCACCGCGTCGTCCGGCCCGACGGAGAAGCGGGAGGTCAGCACGGACGCGTCGTACAGCTCCGGGACGAACCCCTCCTCGAGGTTGCGCAGGCCGTAGACCAGCTCACCGTACCGGGGCTCGGCGGCCACGATCGCGACGTCCGGCACCTTCTCCCGCAGGAACCGCCCGACGCCCATCAGCGTGCCGGTGGTGCCCAGACCGGCGACGAAGTGGGTGATGCTCGGCAGGTCGGCCAGCAGCTCGGGACCGGTGGTCTCGTAGTGGGCCAGGGCGTTGTCCGGATTCCCGTACTGGTAGAGCATCACCCAGTCGGGATGGTCGGCGGACAGCTCCTTGGCCATGGCGACCGCGGCGTTCGAGCCGCCGGCCGCCGGCGAGGAGATGATCTGCGCGCCGTAGGCCCGCAGCAGCAGCTTGCGTTCCTCGGAGGTGTTCTCCGGCATCACACAGATCAGCCGGTAGCCCTTGACCCGGCACACCATGGCCAGCGAGATGCCGGTGTTGCCGCTGGTCGGCTCGATGACGGTGCAGCCCGGCCGCAACCGGCCGTCCGCCTCGGCGCGGGCGACCATGGCCAGCGCGGGACGGTCCTTGATCGAGCCGGTCGGGTTGCGGTCCTCCAGCTTGGCCCACAGCCGCACCGACGGCGACGGCGACAGCCGCGGCAGCCCCACCAGGGGCGTGCCGCCGACCGCGTCGACCAGGCTGGAGTACCGCGTCACCGGTTCGGTCGAGCCCTCAGCGGGTCCCGCCGGCCACGGCGGCTCGACTGTCGCCTCCGGCGACGGCCGGCAGGATCGTCACGTTGTCGCCCTCGGCGATCGCGGTCTCCAGCCCGCCGGTGAAGCGCACGTCCTCGTCGTTGACGTAGACGTTGACGAACCGGTGCAGGGAGCCGTTCTTGATCAGCCGGTCACCGAGCCCGGTGTAGCGGCTGTCCAGGTCGGAGATCACCTCGGCCAGGGTGGAGCCCTCGGCGGAGACGGTCTTCTCCCCCTTGGTGACCGGACGCAGGATCGTCGGCACGGACACCGAAACGCTCATCGGGTAACTCCTTGTTCA
>NZ_JBMDXT010000063.1:0-22646 GCF_048594475.1 Nakamurella sp.
TGCCGTGGTCGGTCATGGCCAGCGCCGGCATGCCCAGCTCGGCGGTGCGGGCGAACAGCTCCCCCAGCCTGGCCGCGCCGTCGAGCATCGAGTACTCGGTGTGCACGTGCAGGTGGACGAAGGAGTCGGTGTTGCTCACGCTCTAGTTCTTAGCACGGGCCGCCGACAGCTCCGGGCGCGTCGCGCATGCGCGTCGGGTCAGCGGTAGTGGCAGTAGGTTTCGAGGTAGACCTGCACGTCGTCCGCGGCGTGGGCGGACGGATCCACCCGGACGGCCAGGGCCTGGATGCGCTGCTTGTACTGCTGCAGCTCGGGCGCGTTCTCCCCGATCAGGTGCTCGGCCAGCCGGTTGAGCTCGTCGGACAGCCGGCGTTCACTGACCCGATGCGCGGCGGCGGCACTCTCCACCGCATCGACCCTGCGCTGCAACTCCGAGATGTCCATGCGACCGTCCACCGCACGCCGTCCTTTCACCTGCTCGTTCCGGATCGGCGTCGATGACGATCACTCCAGAGTGCCCCGCGCTGGATCCACGGGGGAAGAGTATTAGGTCCCGGATCGGCGCGCGTTCCACAGCCAGGCGATGCTGTTGGCGATCGGCCGGATCACCGCGGCGTCGTTCCAGTAGGCGACGTGCGAGACGGGCGACATGCCGATGATGGGGGCCCCCACCGACACCGATCGGTCCTCGTCCACCGCCTCGTCCCACTCCTGCGACAGGCCCTTGAGCGGGAAGGACAGGACGTCGTCGGCGTCGTAGAAGTTGATCCACTCGGCGGCCGCGGCCAGCACGGGGTCCGGGCTCGTCCGGGCCGGGATCCGCAGCGGCCGGGCGAAGTCGCCGTCCCGCTGCGTCCAGAGCGCGATGGGGCTGCCCAGGGTGTAGAAGCCGGTCAGCGTCTGCCCGCCGGACAGCGCCGTGCCGGCGGTGCGGCGACCCTTGCTCAGGTCGTAGAAGTGATCCGCGGCGATCACGCTGCCCAGGCTGTGCGCGACGACGAACAGCGGCGCGTCCGGCGCCCGGTCGGCCAGCCGGTCCAACGCCTCGCGGACCCGCTCGTGCACCGCGTCGTAGACCTCGCGGGTGTGTGGTGACACCTGGTAGGCGACCACGTCGCCGACGAAGTTGGTCACCGCCCAGCGCAGGGTGGGCCAGTGCATGCGCGGGATCCCCGGCACGTGCCGGACCAGGCCGGACACCGCCAGCGGTACCAGCGCCGCGGTCGAGCCGGTGGCCACCTTCTGGGTCAGCCGGTTCATCGTCGAGAACCAGCCGGAGGCGAACCCGGGCACCGCG
The DNA here is from genome assembly GCF_048594475.1 of Nakamurella sp. NCBI lineage: Bacteria > Bacillati > Actinomycetota > Actinomycetes > Nakamurellales > Nakamurellaceae > Nakamurella > Nakamurella sp. The sequence goes on from NZ_JBMDXT010000063.1 coordinate 1,298, forward strand.
CGGCGTCCGAGCCGATCCTCCCGCTCGACCACCGCCGGGGCCCAGTACGCCGACTCGATCACCAGGTCCCGGTCGGCGTCCGGGTGGCCGGTGGCGACCCGGAACTGCTTGCGCAACTGGGCGATCGCGGTCCGCGCGTAGTCGGGCTCGCGAATCCCGACGCCGTGCACGAACAGCACGGCGATCCGGTCGTCACCCACTCAGCGCTTGTACCGCTTGCGGCCGATCAGGAAGCCGGCCAGCAGCCCGCCCACCGCGGCGATGGTCAGGGCGACCCACAGCGACGTGTTCAGGGTGAAGAACAGCAGCGACAGCTCGACCTGGTCCCGGTTGATGGCGATGAACACGACGACCAGGAGAGCGATGACGATCCCGCCGATCGCCCTCCCGGACAGCCCACCGCCCCTCTTCTCCGGAGCGGTGTTGTACTCGGTCATGGTCAGTATCGTCCCACCTGCACGATATGAACGGGCTCGTTCTCCGGACCCAACCAGCTCCAGTTGTGCTGCGACCAGTGCCAGGTGGCCCCGGTGACCAGGTCGTGCGCCGGGAACGAGTCGTCCCAGCCCAGCCCCAGCTCGGGCATGTTCAGGTGGAACCAGGATCCCTGGTTGTGGTGCGGGTCCAGGTTGGCGACCACGACGATCGTGTCGTCGGTGCCGTCGGGCAGCACCCGCCGCTTGGAGAAGACCATGACGTTGGAGTTCTCGGCGTTGTGGAAGCGCAGGTTGCGGATCCAGTGCAGGGTCGGGTGTTCCCGGCGGATCCGGTTGATCAGCGCGAGCCACCAGCCGATCGACTGCCCGGACTTGGGTCCGTACTGCTCGTAGTCCTCCCAGTGCCGGTTCTTGAACTCGTACTTCTCGTTGTCGATCTGCTCCTGCGCGCCCGGCCGGGGCTGCGCCTCCATCAGCTCGTACCCGGCGTAGATGCCGTACGTCGGCACCAGCGTCGCGGCCAGGGCCGCCCGCACCTTCCAGGCCGCCGGCCCGCCGTGCGTCATGTACGGGGTGAGGATGTCGTGCGTGGTCGGCCAGAAGCTGGGCCGCATGTAGTGCGCGGAGTCGCGGGCCAGCTCCTGGCAGTAGCTCTCCAGGTCCCACTTCTCGTTGCGCCAGGCGTAGTAGGTGTACGACTGCTGGAAGCCGACCTTGGCCAGCCCGTGCATCATCGCCGGCCGGGTGAACGCCTCGGCCAGCCAGATCGTCTCCGGGTAGTCCAGGGCGACGTCGCCGATCAGCCACTCCCAGAACTCGACCGGCTTGGTGTGCGGGTTGTCCACCCGGAAGATCCGGACCCCGTGGTCGAGCCAGACCTGGACGACGCGCCGGATCTCGGCGTAGATGCCCTCCCGGTCGTTGTCGAAGTTCAGCGGGTAGATGTCCTGATACTTCTTCGGCGGGTTCTCGGCGTAGGCGATCGTGCCGTCGTTGCGGGTGGTGAACCACTCGGGATGCTCGGTCACCCACGGGTGGTCCGGCGCGCACTGCAGGGCGATGTCCAGCGCCACCTCCAGGCCCAGCTCGCGGGCCCGGGCGACGAATGCGTCGAAGTCGGCGAACGTGCCGAGCTCGGGGTGGATGGCGTCGTGGCCGCCCTCGGCGGCGCCGATCGCGTAGGGCGAACCCGGATCGTGCTCGTCGACGATCAGCGTGTTGTTCGGGCCCTTGCGGTTGACCCGGCCGATCGGGTGGATCGGCGTCAGGTAGATGACGTCGAAGCCCATCCCGGCCACGGCCGGCAGCCGCTCGGCGGCGGTGGCGAAGGTGCCGCTGTGCCACAGGCCGGTCGACTCGTCGAACCAGCAGCCCTCCGACCGCGGGAAGAACTCGTACCAGGCGCCGTACAGCGCCCGCTCGCGCTCCACCAGCCACGGGTAGTCCGGGCTGGCCGAGACGTAGTCGCGCAGCGGCCGGGCCGCCATCTCCTGCTCGACGTCGCGGGACACCCCGCCGCGCAGGCGGTTCCCCGGCGAGTGCGTGTCGTCCCGCAGCTTCCAGATGGCGTCGTGCAGCACGGCGGCCTGCTCCGGGGTGCGCCCGCCTTCGGCCAACGCCCGTTCCAGGACCCGCGCACCCTCCTCCAGCATCACCACGGTGTCCACGTCGGCGGCGACCTTGATCGACGCGTCGTGGTGCCAGGTGCCGTACGGGTCGGACCAGCCCTCGACCCGGTACGACCACAGACCCTCGGTCGGCGCGCTGACCGTCACCGTCCAGTGGTCCAGGCCCGGGTTGATGCAGGTCATCGGCAGGGTGGTGGTGGTGCCGTCGGGTGCGGTGAGCACCACGTTGGCGTTCACCGCATCGTGGCCCTCGCGGTACACGGTGGCGGTGATCTCGAACTCCTCCCCCACCACCGACTTCGACGGCCGGGTGCCCCCGTCGACGACCGGTAAGACGTCGGCGACCGGGATCCGGCCCAGCGGCCGGGTGCCGACCGTCGGCGGCACCCGGCGGGGCGGCGCCGGCGCGGCGGCCTCGGGGGTCGCCGGGGCCGTCGCGACCGCCTTCGAGGCGGCCGGCTTGCGCGGGGCCCGGGGCGCCCTCGGCTTGGCCGGGGCCTTGGGCTTGGCAGCGGCCTTCGGCGCGGCCGGGACGGTGTCGGGGACGGTGGCCGGGGTGTCGGCGGCGACCGCCGGGTCGGTGCTCACGACCGGCTTCTTCGCGCGAGGAGGCATGCGATCAGCCCCGAGCCGCGCGGTACCGGCGGATCAGCTCGTTGGTCGAACTGTCGTGGGCCAGGTCGGGTTCGTCCGCCGCCTGGAGTTCGGGGATCACCCGCTGGGCCAGCTGCTTGCCCAGTTCGACACCCCACTGGTCGAACGACCCGATGGACCAGACCGCACCCTGGGTGAACACGCTGTGCTCGTAGAGCGCGACGAGCTGCCCGAGCACGTACGGGGTCAACTTCTCGATCAGGAAGGTGGACGAGGGGCGGTTGCCCTCGAAGACCTTGAACGGCACCAGTTCCTCCGCCACCCCCTCGGCCCGGACCTGCTCGGCGGTCTTGCCGAACGCCAGCGCCTCGCCCTGGGCGAAGACGTTGGAGGTCAGGTAGTCGTGGTGATCGCCCAGCGGGTTCAACGAGTGCGCGAACGCGATGAAGTCGACCGGGATGAGCAGCGTGCCCTGGTGGATCAGCTGGTAGAAGGAGTGCTGCCCGTTCGTGCCGGGCTCCCCCCAGTAGACCGGGCAGGTGCTGTAGTCCACCTTCGCCCCGCCCAGCGTGACGTGCTTGCCGTTGGACTCCATCGTCAGCTGCTGCAGGTAGGCCGGGAACCGGACCAGGTACTGGTCGTAGGGCAGCACGGCCTGGGTCTGGGCGCCGAAGAACTCGGTGTACCAGAACGTCAGCAGGCCCATCAGGACCGGCAGGTTCTCGTGCAGCGGCGCCGTCCGGAAGTGCTCGTCGATGGCGTGCGAGCCGGCCAGCAGGTCGGCGTAGTTCTCCGGGCCGATGGCGATCATCGTGGACAGGCCGATCGCGGACTCCATCGAGTACCGGCCGCCCACCCAGTTCCAGAAGCCGAACATGTTGGCCGTGTCGATGCCGAACGCGGTGACCGCATCGGCATTGGTCGACACCGCGACGAAATGCTTGGCCACGGCGGCCTCGTCGCCCAGCGTGGCCAGCGCCCAGTCCCGCGCGGTGTGCGCGTTGGTCATCGTCTCCAGCGTGGTGAACGTCTTGGACGAGACGATGAACAGCGTCTGTTCCGGGTCCAGGTCGTGGGTCTTCTCGGCGAAGTCGGTGCCGTCGACGTTGGAGACGAAGCGGAAGGTCAGGCCGCGGTCGGAGTAGTGCCGCAGCGCCTCGTAGGCCATGACCGGACCCAGGTCGCTGCCGCCGATGCCGATGTTGACGATGTTGACGATCGGCTTGCCGGTGTGCCCGGTCCACTCCCGCGACCGGATCTTCTCGGCGAACGCCGCCATCCGGCCCAGCACCTCGTGCACGTCCGGCACCACGTCGGACCCGTCGGTCTCGATGACCTCGCCCTGCGGGGCGCGCAGCGCGACGTGCAGCACCGCGCGGTCCTCGGTGATGTTGATGTGCTCCCCGGCGAACATGTCGGCCCGCAGGTCGGCCAGCTTCGACTCCTGGGCCAGCGCGACCAGCAGGTCGATGGTCTCGGCGGTCACCCGGTGCTTGGAGTAGTCCAGGTAGATGCCTTCGGCCTCGAGCGACAGGCTGGTGCCGCGGGCGGCGTCGGCGGCGAACAGCTCGGCCAGCGTGGCGTCGCGCAGCTGCTCGAAATGCCGGTGCAGGGCCTGGAACGCCGGGCGCTGACGAAGGGGTTCCGGGACGGTGTAGGTCATGGTTTCAGAACCTACCGGGACGCCCCGACGGTCGCAGTCGATGGCGTGCCGGGCCGGCGGCCGGTCACCCGCCGGTGGTCAGCCGTTCATCTGCACGAGCTGGATCAGGTTGCCGCAGGTGTCGTCCAGCACCGCCACGGTGACCGGCCCCATCGCGGTCGGCGGCAGGGTGAACTCGACTCCCCGGCCGACCAGCTCGGCATGCACGGCGGCGAGGTCGTCGACCGCGAACTGGGCGCACGGGATGCCGTCGGCCACCAGCGCCTGCTGGTACGCCCGGGCCGCCGGGTGCCCGTTCGGTTCCAGCAGCAGCTCGACGTCGGAGTGGTCGTCGCCGACGGTGAGCCACCGCGCCTCCCCGGCCGGGACGTCGGTCCGCGGCGCGAAGCCGAGCTTGTCGGTGTAGAACGCCAGGGCCTTGGCCTGGTCGTCGACGAACACGCTGGTGACGCTGATCCGGAGCATCAGTTCTCCTCCTCGGGAGCGGGTGCGACGGGCCACCGCCGGGTGATCTCACCCAGCGGCGCGGTGGTCAGGTGGTGCAGCTTGGTCCGGCCGGCCTTCTCGGCCCGGACGAGTCCGGCCGCCTCGAGCACGGCCAGGTGCTGGGAGATCGCCTGCCGGGACGAGCCGATGCCGTGCCGCATGGCCAGCCGGGCGCAGATCTCGAACAGCGACTGGCCGTCCCGCTGCACCAGCTCGTCGAGGATGATCCGGCGGGTAGGGTCGGCCAGCGCCCGGAACAGGGCGTCGGAACCGGCGGATTCGGCCACACCACGCCACGATAGGCAAGTGAACACTTGCCTGTCCAGCCTCAGCCGGCGAGGACCTCGAGCGCGTGGGCCAGGTCGGCCGGGTACGGGCTGGTGAACTCCACCCAGCGCCCGTCGTCGGGGTGGGCGAAGCCGAGCGTGCGGGCGTGCAGCCACTGCCGGTGCAGCCCGAGCCGGTCGGCCAGCGTCGGGTCCGCGCCGTAGGTGCGGTCCCCCACGCACGGGTGGCGCAGCGCGGCGAAGTGCACGCGGATCTGGTGGGTGCGGCCGGTCTCCAGGTGCACCTCGAGCAGGCTGGCCGCCGGGAAGGCCTCCAGGGTGGCGTAGTGGGTGACGCTGTCCCGGCCGCCGGCGACCACGGCGAACTTCCAGTCCGAGCTGGGATGCCGGCCGATGGGCGCGTCGATGGTGCCCGCGCTCGGGTCGGGGTGGCCCTGCACCAGCGCATGGTAGACCTTCTCGACCGTGCGCTCCTTGAACGCCGCCTTGAGCGTGGTGTAGGCCCGCTCGGACAGGGCGACCACCATGGCGCCGGTCGTGCCGACGTCGAGCCGGTGCACGATCCCCTGCCGCTCGGCCGCCCCGCTGGTGGTCACCGCGATGCCCAGGCCGGCCAGCGCGCCCAGCACCGTGGGTCCGTTCCAGCCGGGTGAGGGGTGCGCGGCCACGCCGACCGGTTTGTCCACGACCACGATGTCGGCGTCCCGGTACAGCACCGACAGCCCCTCGACGGTCTGCGGGACGACGGCGGGCGGCCGCTCCGGCTCCGGCAGGGTGATCTCCAGCCAGCTGTCGACGGTCATCTTGCTGGATCGGGCGGCCGGCGCGCCGTCGACCAGCACGTCGCCGGCGTCGATCATCTCGGCGACGGTCGTCCGGGACAGGCCCAGCAGCCGCGAGACACCGGCGTCCAGCCGCATGCCGGCCAGGCCGTCGGGCACCGGGAGCCGGCGGACGTCAGGCATCCTTCGCCTTCCCCGACCGGGTGCGCGTGCCGTCGAAATCGAGGCCCAGCAGGGCGGTGACGACCAGGCTGATCCCGCCGATGGTGATGGCCGAGTCGGCCACGTTGAACACCGGGAAGTACTCCGCATTGGGCCCGAACACCGAGACGAAGTCCACGACGTGGCCCTGCAGGAAGCCGGGCGAGCGGAAGATCCGGTCGATCAGGTTGCCGATCGCGCCGCCCAGCACCAGCCCGAGGGAGATCGCCCACGGGGTGGACCGCAGGCGCGGCGCCATCCGGATGATGAAGACGACCACGCCGATCGCGATGAGCGCCAGCACCCAGGTCATGCCGGTGGCCATGGAGAACGCCGCACCGGGGTTGCGGATCAGCGAGAGGTAGACCAGGCCGCCGAGGATCCGCACGGGCTCCCCCGGCGTGAGGGTGGCCACGATGACGATCTTGCTGATCAGATCCAGGATCACGACCACGGAGGCGATGGCGGCGAGCAGGCCGACCTTGCGCGGCGGCAGGGGCGGGGCCGGGACCGGCTCCTCCCGGGTCTCGGGCGGGGCGTCGTCGGGCTGCTCGGTCACGCCGCCCAGTCTCCCAGAGTCGGTCGGGTCCCCGGGACCGCGCGGCCCGGCCGGCCCCGGTCAGTCGTCCCGGTCGCCGCGGTCGCCGAACCAGGTGGCCAACGGCCCGCCCCGGCCAACGGCCCGCAACCGGCGCTCGGTGGCGGCCCGCACCGGCTCGGGCGCGACGATCAACAGTTGGTCCCCCGACTGCAGCCGGATGTTGGGGTTCAGGTGGACCGGCTCGCCGTTCCGCATGAGCAGCGAGATGGTCGCCGGTACCGGCAGTCGCAGCTGGGCGATGTAGACGCCGTGCAGCTTGGACTTCTCCGGGATCGTGACCTGCAGGACGTGGGCGTCCATCTCGTCCAGCGGGGCCGCCTCGAGCTGGACCTCCAGGGCCTGGCCGGACTGGACGACGCCCAGCGTCCGGGCCACCCAGGGCAGCGTGGTGCCCTGCAGCAGCGTGTAGGTGACCACCACCACCACGATGACGTCGAGCAGCAGGCCGGAGTACTCGACCCCGTTCATCAGCGGGATCATCGCCAGCACGATCGGCACCGCGCCGCGCAGTCCGGACCAGGACAGGAACGCCTGCTCCTGCCAGGGCAGGCGGAACGGCAGCGCGGCGGCGACCACCGACAGCGGCCGGGCGACCAGCAGCACCCACAGGCCGATCAGCAGGCCCGGCACCAGGGCCGGCAGCAGGGTGGTCGGGTCGACGTACAGGCCGAGCATGACGAACAGGCCGATCTGCGCGACCCAGCCGAGACCCTCGGCGAAGGACAGGGTCGCCGACCGGTGCGGGACGCGGGCGTTGCCCAGGATCACCGCCGCGACGTAGCAGGCCAGGAAGCCCGACGCGTGGGCGAACACGCCGACCGCGTAGGCGCCGCCGATCAGCGCGATCGTCGCCAGCGGGTACAGGCCGGCCGCCGGCAGGGCCTCGCGGCGCATCACCCAGGCCCCGCCGAAACCGATGGCCGCGCCGATGATCGCCCCGGCGATGAGCTCGTAGACGACCAGCAACGGGTCGAGCCAGGTGATCTCCGACGTGCCGGCCAGCAACACCACGGCGATGACCACCGGCGCGTCGTTGAGGCCGGACTCCAGCTCCAGGGCGGCCGAGAGCCGGGGCTTGACCCCCACCCCGCGCAGCACGGAGAACACCGCCGCGGCGTCGGTGCTGGACAGCACCGCCCCCCACAGCAGCGCCGTGCGCCAGTCGAACCCCATCAGCAGGAACACCCCGGTGCCGGCGACCGCGACCGAGACGACGACCGACACGGTGGCCAGCGAGATGCCCAGGCCCAGGGCCGGCCGGACGTTCTCCCACCGGGTGGTCAGGCCGCCCTCGGCCAGGATGAACACCAGGGCGACGAAGCCGAGATGCTCGGTGAGCAACGTGTTGTCCAGGTCGATGCCCAGGCTGTCGATGCCCAGCACCATCCCGATGCCCAGGTAGAGCAGCAGGGTCGGGGTGCCGAACCGGCGGGACAGCCGGACCGCGACGACCGAGAGCAGCAGGACCAGGGACGCGATGGCGAAGACCGCTTCGGGGGTGCCCAGGTCCATCTGTTACCGGCGCAGCGCTGGGGTCATGCCCAGGGCGGCGAGCACCTCGATGGTCGCCTTCGACCGGTTGAACGTGTAGAAGTGCAGGCACGGCGCGCCCTCGGCCAGCAGCTCCTCGCTCATCCGCACCGCGTGCTCCATGCCGATCGCGCGGCCCGCCTCGGGATCGTCCCGGACGGCGTACAGCCGGTCGGCCAGGTCGGCGGGGATCCGCTGGCCCGAGAGCTCGACGATCCGCATCAGCCGGGCGTGCGAGGTGACCGGCATGATGCCCGGCAGGACGGGGACGGTGGCGCCCGCGCGCGCCATCCGGTCCCGCAGCCCGACGTAGTCGCCGGTCGAGAACAGCATCTGGGTGATCGCGTAGTCGGCCCCGGCGTTGATCTTGTCGACCAGGAACCGGGTGTCCGACGCCAGGTCGGGCGACCGCGGATGCTTGTCCGGGTAGGCCGCGACGCCGACGCTGAACTCGCCGAGCGACCGGGCCAGCGCGACCAGCTGCCCGGTGTACTCCAGGCCCTGGGGGTGGGCCACCCACTCGCCGTTCGGGTCCCCCGGCGGGTCGCCGCGCAGGGCCAGGATGTTGTGCACCCCGACGGCCGCGTAGGACCCGATCACCTGGCGCAGTTCCGCCACCGAGTGGCCGACGGCGGTCAGGTGGGCGACCGGCAGCAACGTGGTCTCCTCGGCGATCCGCTGGGTGATGCGGATCGTCCGCTCCCGGCGGGACCCGCCGGCGCCGTAGGTGACGGACACGAACGCCGGGCGCAGGGGCTCGAGCCGGCGCACCGAGCGCCACAGCACGTCCTCGTCCGCATCGCTGCGGGGCGGCATGAACTCGACCGAGAAATGGGGTCCCGGCGCGGCCAGTCTGTCGGCAACCGTGGGCATCGTCCGAGCCTATCCGGCACCGATCACGATGGGATGAACCGGCACACTGGTCGCGTGACCCCCGCCGCCGACCGTTCCCGGGCCGACCGACTGCACGAGGTGATCGCCGGCGAGCTCGACCGCCGCCGCGCCGACGTGCTGTCCATCGACGGCCGGCTGGCCGGGTCGCTGGACCTGCTGGTCGATTTCGTGTCCGACGGCGGGAAGCGGATCCGCCCGGAGTTCCTGTGGTGCGGGTGGCGGGCCGGCGGCGGCCCTGAGGCCGGCCACCGGGCCGATGCGGCGCTGCGCGTCGGCGCCGCGCTGGAGTTCCTGCAGGCCTGCGCGCTGTTGCACGACGACGTCATCGACCGCTCGGAGCGGCGCCGCGGTCGGCCCGCCACGCACCGCGCGGTCGCCGGGCAGCACGCCGGCGCCGGGCTGGCCGGTGACCCGGACCACTACGGCGTCTCGGTGGCCATCCTGCTCGGCGACCTGGCCCTGGCCTGGGCCGACGACCTGTTCCTGGACGGCGCCGAGCGCCTGGGCGCCCTCTCCGCGGCCGCCCCGGTCTGGCGGGCGATGCGCACCGAGGTGCTGGCCGGCCAGCTGCTCGATCTGGCCGTCACCGCGTCGGTCGTGGACGACCCGGCCGCGCAGGAGCGGGACGCCCTGCTGGTCAACCGGTACAAGACGGCCGCCTACACCGTGGAGCGGCCGCTGCATCTGGGGGCGGCGCTGGCCGGGGCCGGGGCGGCGACGATCGCCGCGCTGCGCGGCTACGGCGCCGACATCGGGGTGGCGTTCCAGCTCCGGGACGATCTGCTGGGGGTCTTCGGCGACCCGGCGGTGACCGGCAAGCCGGCCGGCGACGACCTGGCCGAGGGCAAGCGGACGATGCTCCTCGCCCGGGCCCGGGCCGGACTCGCCGCCGACCCGGACGGAGCGGCCGCGCTGGCCGCGTTGGACGACGGGGTCGGCCGGTCCGACGCCGACGCCCCCCGGCTGGCCGCGGTCATCGCCGGCACCGGCGCGGTCGAGGCGGTGGAGGACCGCATCGCCACGCTGGTGGAGTCCGCGCTGGCGGCGCTCGACGCGGCGCCCGACCTGCCCGATCCGGTGCACGAGCGGTTGACCGAACTGGCGGACAAGGCGACGGCGCGCTCCCGCTAGCCCCCGACCCCGGTGCCGACCGGACCCGACCCGCCGACCGGACCCGGACAAGCCAAGAACCCCGGTCCGCGGCATGCGTCTCGGGGTTCTTCGCTGGGTGCCCGGGCCGGCGGCGTGCCGGCTGGCCTGTGGTGGATGTCGCGATCCGGGGCGTCCGAACCGCTCTGTCATGAGCCTGCCGCGACCTTCGCCCGGTGTCTGCCTTTCGGAACTAACGGTCGTAAGGAACGAGAAGGCCGGTCAGCGCGCCGGCACCGTGGCCCGCGCCCACGCGGTGCCCTGCTCGCGGTCGAGCGCGGTGACGGCCCGGTTGCGCATGAAGAAGATGTAGACGACCAGGCTGACCGCGATCACCGCGGTGACGTAGACGATGAACCAGGTGGTCGCCCCGGCGGCCGAGAGGGCCTGGTAGATGACCGGCGCGGTGCCGCCGAACAGCGAGTTGGCCACCGCGTAGCCCAGGCCGACACCCAGCGCCCGCACCGAGGCCGGGAAGACCTCGGCCTTGACGATCGCGTTGACCGAGGTGTAACCGGTCAGGATCACGTAGCCGATCGCGGTCAACAGGAACGCGGTGACCGGCGACGTGGTCTGCGGCAGGTAGGTGATCAGCACCCAGGTGTAGAGCACGCCGCCCACCCCGAAGAACACCAGCAGCGGCTTGCGGCCGACCCGGTCGCTGATCAGGCCGCCGATCGGCTGGATGGCCATCAGCAGGATCAGGCCGAGCAGGTTGACCCAGGTCGCCGCCGTCGCGCCGTTTTCGCCGAACGTCTTCTTGATGATCGCCGGGGCGTTGACGCTGTAGGTGTAGAACGCGATGGTGCCGCCGGCCGTCACCAGGAACACCCACAGCAGGGGCCGCCAGTATCGGGTGACCAGCGTCCGCATCGATCCCGACGAGCTGTCCTGGCCCGACTTCACCGCCGCCAGATGCTCGGCCGAGAGCGACTCGTCCATCGTGCGGCGCATCCAGAGCACGACCAGCGCCGCGATCGCCCCGATGAGGAAGCCGATCCGCCAGCCCCAGTCCTTGATCGCGTCGGTGGACATAACGCTGATCAGGATCAGCAGCGTGAACTGGGCCAGGACGTGCCCACCGACCAGGGTGACATACTGGAACGAGGAGAAGAAGCCGCGGCGGTTCGCCGTCGCCGCCTCGGACATGTAGGTCGCCGACGTGCCGTACTCGCCGCCGGTGGCGAAGCCCTGGACGAGCCGGGCCGCGATCAGGATGACGGCGGCCCAGGCGCCGATCGACTCCCGCGTCGGCATCACCGCGACGACCAGCGAGCAGGCGGACATCAGCGTGATGCTGACGGTCAGGGCGGCCCGCCGGCCGCGGCGGTCGGCGAACCGGCCGAAGAACCAGGACCCGATCGGCCGCATGACGAAGGTGACGGCGAAGATGCCGTACACGTAGATCGTCGAATTCTTGTCCGCCGAGTCGAAGAACTGGTTCTCGAAGTACGCCGCGAACACCGTGTAGATGTAGACGTCGTACCACTCGACCAGATTGCCGGCGGAGCCCTTGACGGTGTTGAGGATCGCCCGGTGCGTGCTCACCGGCGCCTGGGTGGGCGGCCGATCGGGTGCAGACATGCCACGCTCCGTACCCCGTTCGTCACCCGGTGAATCCCGACCGGCTCAGCGGTATGGGTCGGTGATCTCCCGGAGCCGGATCAGCGTGCGGTGCAGCTCGGCCCAGCGGTCCGCGCCGACGTGCCGGGCCCATTCCGCCTGCACCCGGTCGAGCTCGGCCGTGGCGATCGCCCAGACCCGGGTGCCCAGCTCGCTCACGGCGATCAGCCGGGCCCGGGCGTCGGTCGGATCCGGACGTCGTTCCAGGTAGCCGGCGGCGACCAGTTGGTCGACCAGGGCACCGGCGGTCTGCTTGGTGACCTGGGCCTGTTCGGCCAGCCGGGTCAACCGGGTGCCGTCCGGGCCGATGCGTTGCACGATGCGGGCCTGGGCCAGGGTGATGGGATGGCCCGCGTCGAGAACAGCCGCCAGAACCCGATTCTCGACAGACCGGTAGGCGATGAACAGCAGGGTGGGCACGTTCGGTTCGGTCATCGGACCCCTTGACATGGTCAGGTCGCCTTACTACTTTGGTCAGGAAACCTTACTATCGAGGGGGCGCGATGACCAGCCCGACCGAGGCCGACCGGCTGTGGACCACCATCCACCGGGAGCGGGGGCGCCTGCTGGAGCTGCTGCGCTCGCTCGACCCGGCCGACTGGGACCGGCCGTCGCTGTGCGCAGGCTGGCGCGTCCGGGACGTGGCCGCGCACACGATCTCCAGCAGCGACTACTCCGTGCTGGACATGGTGACCGGAGTGATCCGGGCCCGCGGCGACTTCAACCGGTTGATGGACCGGCTGGCCCGCGAGCAGGGATCGCGGCCGGCCGAGCGGATCATGGCCCGTTACGAACGGCAGGCCACGTCCCGGCGGCGGCCGCCGGGCACCAAGCCGCGGGATCCGCTGGTCGACGTGCTCGTGCACAGCCAGGACATCGCGATCCCGTTGGGCCGCGCCCACCCCATGCCGGCGCAGCCGGCCCGGGACGCGGCCGCCTTCGTCTGGACCCGGGGCTTCCCCTACGACGCGCAGCGGCACCACCCCGGCACCCGCTTCGTGGCCACCGATGTCGACTTCGAGATCGGCGAGGGCGAGGCGGTCCGGGCGCCGATCGCGGACATCCTGCTGACCATGACCGGGCGGCCGACCGTGTGGACAGATTGTGGATAACTCTTGGGCAGGTGACGTCGGCGCCGTATTCTCCCAGTATGGCGAAGGGACCCGACCTCGAGGCGCGAGTCAGCGCCCTGGAAACCCAGATGCAGCAGGTGGCGGCGGACGCGGCGGCAGCCCGGCACCTGGCCGCGGCGAATGATCGTGACCTGTCGTCGTTGAGCGTCAAGGTCGACGCCCACCGCGGGGCGATCAACGCGCTCGGCGTCCAGACGGCGGCGCGGTTCGACCGGATGGATGAGCGGTTCGATCGGATGGATGAGCGGTTCGACCGGATGGACGAGCGGATCGACGGCCTGGAATCGGAGATGCGGGCCGGCTTCACCGAGATGCGCGGCAAGCTCGACCAGACCGCCGCCGGCCTGCAGCAGATCGTCACGCTGCTGACCGACGACGGCCCGGCGGGTCAGTAGACCGTCAGGCCCCGGGCCCGGAACTGCCCGCGCACCCGCTCGACCAGCTCGGCCGACGGCGACCCGGTGTCCTCCAGCGGGTAGGCGATCCCGAGCTGGTGCCACTTGTCCCGGCCCATCTGGTGGAACGGCAGGACCTCCACCCGTTCGACCACGCCGCCGGGCCCGCGCTGCTGGAGCTCGGCGACGTAGTCGGCGACGGCGGCGACGTTGTCGGCGGCGTCGGTCAGGCCGGGGACCAGCACGTACCGGATCCAGATCCGGGTGCCCCGATCGGCCAGCCGGCGGCCGAACGCCAGGGTCGGTGCCAGTTCCCGCCCGGTCACCATCCGGTAGGTCTCCGGCCGGCCCGATTTCACGTCGAGCAGGACGAGATCGACGTCGTCCAGCAGCTCGTCGGTGGCCCGGGCACCCAGGAAGCCGGAGGTGTCGATGGCCGTGTGCAGGCCGAGCTCCTTGGCCGCGGCCAGCATCCGCCCCAGGAAGGCCGGCTGCAGCAGCGGCTCGCCCCCGGAGACGGTGAGCCCGCCGTGGGTGGCCCGCAGCACCGGCGCGTACCGACGGATGCGGGCCGTGACCTGCTCGATCGTGGTCGGGACCCCGTCCGGCAGCTTCCAGGTGTCCGGGTTCTGGCAGTACAGGCAGCGCAGGGCACACCCGGAAAGGAAGTACGTCAGCCTCGTGCCGGGCCCGTCGACGGCGGTGACCAGCTCCCAGGAGTGGACGCTGCCGAGCGTGCCGGCCCGCACGGCGGCCAGCCGCGCGTCCCGGTCCGGGTCGGTGGCGGCCGGCCGCCGGCCGACCGCCGGGGTGCCCAGGGCGACGGTCATGACCTCACAGAGCTCCGTGGAACGTCCGCGACAGCACGTCGAGCTGCTGTTCGCGGGTCAGCCGGACGAAGTTGACCGCGTAGCCCGAGACCCGGATGGTCAGCTGCGGGTAGTTCTCGGGATGCGCCATCGCGTCCTCCAGGGTGTCCCGGTTGAGCACGTTGACGTTCATGTGGAACCCGTGCGAGACCATGTACGCATCCAGCAGACCGACGAGATTGCCGACCTGCTCGTCCTTGTCGCGTCCCAGGCTGCTCGGAACGACGGTCGAGGTCAACGAGATCCCGTCCTGCGCCTGGTCGTACGGCAGTTTCGCGACCGACAGCGCGCTGGTCAGCATGCCGTGCGTGTCGCGGCCGTTCATCGGGTTCGCCCCCGGCGCGAACGGCTCACCGCGCCGGCGGCCGTCCGGCGTGTTGCCGGTGGCCTTGCCGTACACCACGTTCGAGGTGATGGTCAGCACCGACTGGGTGTGCACGGCGCCACGGTAGGACGGCCGGTTGCGCACCTTCTCCATGAACTCGCGCACCACGCCGGCCGCGATCTCGTCGACCCGGTCGTCGTCGTTGCCGAAGGTCGGGAACTCGCCGTCGACGAGATAGTCGGTGATCAGGCCGCTCTCGTCGCGGACCGGATGGACCTTGGCGTACTTGATCGCCGACAGCGAGTCCGCGACGACCGACAGACCGGCGATGCCGCAGGCCAGGGTGCGCAGGATCGACCGGTCGTGCAGCGCCATCTCCAGCCGCTCGTAGGCGTACTTGTCGTGCATGTAGTGAACGCAGTTCAGCGCGTCGACGTAGGTGGCGGCCAGCCAGTCCATCATCGCGTCGAACCGGGCCTGCACCTCGGCGTAGTCCAGCGTGTCCCCGACCACCGGCCCGCCCGCCAGGACGGCCGGCGGGACGACCTGGTCGCCCGAGATCTCGTCCCGGCCGCCGTTGATCGCGTAGAGCAGGGTCTTGGCCAGGTTCACCCGGGCGCCGAAGAACTGCATCTGCTTGCCGACCCGCATCGCCGACACGCAGCAGGCGATGGCGGCGTCGTCGCCCCAGTTGGTGCGGATCAGCTCGTCCGACTCGTACTGGATGGCCGAGGTGTCGATGGAGACCTTGGCGCAGAACTCCTTGAACCCGTACGGGAGCCGATCGGACCACAGCACGGTGAGGTTCGGCTCCGGCGCGGGGCCCAGGTTGTACAGGGTCTGCAGCATCCGGAACGAGGTGCGGGTGACCAGCGGGCGCCCGTCCTCACCGACGCCGCCGATCGACTCGGTCACCCAGGTCGGGTCGCCGGAGAACAGCGCGTCGTACTCGGGGGTGCGCAGGAACCGGACGATCCGCAGCTTGATGACCAGATCGTCGATCATCTCCTGGGCCCGGGTCTCGGTGATGAGGCCGGCCTCCAGATCCCGCTGCAGGTAGACGTCCAGGAAGGTGGAGGTGCGGCCCAGGGACATGGCCGCGCCGTTCTGCTCCTTCACCGCGGCCAGGTACGCCAGATACAGCCACTGGACGGCCTCCTGCGCGGTGGCCGCCGGACGGCGCACGTCGCAGCCGTAGCCGGCCGCCATCTGCACCAGCTCCTGCAGGGCCCGGATCTGCTCGGTGTTCTCCTCGCGGTCCCGGATCACGTCCTCGACCGACGGCCGGGCATCCAGCTCGGCGCGGTCGCGCTGCTTGGCGGCGATCAGCCGGTCCACGCCGTACAGAGCGACGCGGCGGTAGTCACCGATGATCCGTCCGCGGCCGTAGGCGTCCGGCAGGCCGGTGATGATGTGCGACCGGCGGGCGGCCCGCACGTCCGGCGGGTACACGTCGAAGACGCCCTGGTTGTGCGTCTTGCGGTAGGTGGTGAAGATCTTCTTCACGATCGGGTCGGGCTCGTAGCCGTAGGTCTTGAGCGCGTCCTCGACCATCCGCCAGCCGCCGTTGGGCATGATCGCGCGCTTGAGCGGGGCGTCGGTCTGCAGGCCGACGATGATCTCGTTGTCCTTGTCGATGTAGCCCGGCGCGTGCGAGACGATCGTCGACGGAGTCGAGGCGTCCACATCGAAGATGCCCTTGGCGCGTTCCTCCGGGAACATCCCGGCCAACGTCCGCCAGATCGCCGTGGTCCGCGCGGTCGGCCCGGCCAGGAAGGTGGCATGGCCCTCGTACGGGGTGTAGTTGCGCTGGATGAAGTCCCGCACGTCGACCGTCTCCGACCAGGGGCCGGGGGCGAAGCCCGCCCAGGCGTCCGGGGTGACGTCGATGTCGGTCGGGCGGGGGGTCGCAATGGTCATGGTCCTCGGCTCCTCGTGGGACTGGCCGTTCTCGGGTCTCGCATTTGGTTTGACCATAGGTGGACCGCGGCGCGGCCGATACGGTCCAAAGTCCCGTTCGTCGGTCCACCTGCCGAAGGCTCGCCCACCGTCCGCACCGGGAGATACGTCCCGCGAAACGGAGCTCAGTCCCCCGGCCCGACCCCGACCGCCCGGACCCTGCCCGGCCCGGGCGCGGCCGCCGGGCCGTCCGCTCAGTTCGGCTGGGTGATGAGCTCCCAGGGCGAGGGCTTGTCCGGGCTGGTCGGCGGCGCCCCGGGGACGTCGCCCTGCGACCAGAACCGGGCCTGCCAGCCGATGCCGTCGTGCAGCACCCGGCTGCCCGCCACGTACACGTCGGTGGCGTTCCACTCCGGGTAGGTGCCGGCCGGCAGGGTCGGTGTCGGAATCGGGGTGTCGCCGGGCAGCACCGGACCGATCAGGGTCCAGGGCGACTGCGCCGCGCTGGCCACCGGCAGGTCCGGCTGGTCGCCCTGGGTGTACCACTTGGCCTGGTAGACGTTCTTGTGCCAGACCACCTTGGTGCCCTTGGTGTAGCCCTGGTTCTCGTTCCAGATCTGGTACGGCGAGGTGGCCGGGTCGTCGACGATCTCACTGGTGGTGGCCCGGGCCGGTACGCCCGCCCCGGTCGAGGCGGCCGCCGACGGGCCGGTCGTCCCGGTCGTCGGCGCGTCGGTCGCGGTGGATCGCGCCTGCCCGCTGCCGAACTGGTCGAAGATCGCCCCGAACGCCCCGGGCTGCTGCTGGATGCCGCTGCAGACGTCGGACACGACCTTCACGTCGGGGTAGTTCGGCCCGCACGCCTGATCCCGGTTGGCCGACCACATGGAGAGCCGGGAGAGCTTGTTCTGCTGGGCGAACGCGACCGTCTGGCTGGCGTCGTCCAGGGTGAAGACCTCGGTGGGCACGTCGTTCTGGCCGATCATCGGGGTCGCCCCGATCAGGTTCCAGGCCTGGGCGTCACTCAGGTCCAGACCGGCCGTCGACCAGGCGTCCCGGATCTGCTGCTGCAGCGCCGTCAACGCCAGCTCCCCCTGCTGGGCCATGGTGCGCCCCTCCGGGAACGTCTCCCCGTAGTCCATCGTCATGGCGTTGATGCCGGCCGGCCGCACCCCGCCGGCCAGCATCGAGGACACCACCGCCTCACCCTCGGCGGTCAGCCCGGTCGAGATCACCGGCAGGGTGAGCCAGACGTTCAGCGGGTGGCCGGCGGCCTGGCGTTGCGCCACCAGCGCGGCGATCGCCTGCGCCCGCCGCTGATTGACCTCGGCCGTCATCGACGCCTGACCCTCGATGTCCAGGTCGATGTCGGTCAGGTCGTACCGGTCGACGACGGAGCCGTATGCGGCCGTCAACGCGGTCGGGTCGGTGCAGCCGATGGCCAGCTCCGAGTTCGCCGCCCCGCCGAAGGAGACCGAGACCGTCCCACCGAGCTGCCGCAACCGGGCCACCCGGCGGTCCAGGTCCAGCTGGTCGGACGCCTGATCCATCGAGTACACCCCGCCCCAGCTGGGGTCGCACGGGGTGTCCGGCGCGCTGACGATGAAGGCCAGCACCGCCGAGGAACTGGTGGCGTCCTCGAAGGCGTAGCTGGGCGTCGAGGTGATGTCGACATAGGGCGCGAACCACGAGGGCGGTCCCACCGCCGCCACGGCCGCCTCCTCCTGTTGCCGGAACCAGTACCAGCTGCCGCCGATCGCCGCCGCCACGACCACGACGACCAGGAAGACCCGGAACCACGACAGGTGGCGGCCCTCCTCGTTCGCCGGGGCCTCGGTGGCCTCCGCGTCGAGCACGTCCCCTTCGTTCACGACTGATCGACCGCCCGTTCCCCGTCCGTCCGGCGGTCGGCCGCCCGGCGGTTCGCGCCGTCGCCGTTGCGGTCGGCGCCCCGCCGCTCGAACCCGTCCCCGTTCCGATCGCCGGACCGGCGGTCCGACGCGTCGCCGTTCCGGTCGCCGGCCCGCCGATCGAACCCGGTCTGGTCGCCGGCCCGCCGGCCGAAGTCGATCTGGTCGGAGGCCCGGCGCCCGAAGTTCTGCTGGTCGCCGGCCCGGCGGCCGAAGGCGACCTGATCACCCTCCCGCCGGCCGGCCGCCGGATCGCCCGGGCCGTCGACCCGGTCGGTCGCCCGCCGCCCGTAGCCCTGCGGCGCCCGGTCGGTCGACCGCCGCCCGTAGAGCACCGGCGCCTCCGGCACGTCGGCCAGGATCCGGAACATGCCAGCGCTCTCGGACACGTACTCGCCGGTCGCCGTGCCCGCGGCACCCTGGTACAGCACGTCGCGCCAGCCGGGGGCGGACGGTTCCGGGGCGGCCCGCCGCCGGCGCACCCGGACGATTTCCCGCGGCTTGTCGTCCACGTAGAGCCGTTCGACGAAGCCCAGCCAGACGTCGACGAGGGCGAAACGGACCCCGACCAGGGCGACCAGCGCGTAGGCGGCCGTCGTGGCGTTGAACGCCCCGAAGACGAAGTTGCCCCAGAAGCCGTTGACCCACCCCCGCCAGGCGGTCCAGACCGACCAGCCGATGATCACGAACGGGCTGAACGCGAACAGCAGCGGAGTCGCGGTCCGGTTGGCGACCTTGGGCGTGCGGGCGAACGGGATCCGGCGTCCGGTGATCGCCTGCTGGATCGACTTGAACACCCCGGCCAGGTTGACCGGCAGCAGGATGAGGTTGAAGCCGTAGACCCGGAAGATGTCCATCCGCTTGTAGCCGCAGCGCTTGAGGTCCGAGGACATCGCGGCGAAGTACGGCAGCGCGGCCAGCAGCACCAGCGGGCTCAACAGCCGGTTGTTGAACGGGTACACCAGCAGCAGCACCAGGGCGAAGCTGCTCCAGCAGGTCGAGGCGAGGTAGTTGACCCGCAGCAGCGTCTCCAGCGCCCGGTTGTTCTGGGCGCGCTTGCTGCGCGTCTGCCGCAGCGTCCACAGCTTGGGCATGATGATCAGCCCGCCGTTGGCCCACCGGCGGCGCTGGATGCACAGGGACCCGAAGTCCGGCGGGGTCGCCGAATAGCTCAGCCGCTCCGGGTAGTTCAGCAGCCACCAGCCGTGGATCGCCATGTCGACGCTGGACTCGGTGTCCTCGATGACCGTCCGGTCCATGACGTAGCGGCGGATCTCGAACCCGCCCTGATGCTCGATCTCGACGATGTCGTCCAGCGCGCGCTTGCGGATCACCGCGTTGGCGCCGACCCAGAACGTGGCGCCGTAGTAGCTCATCCCCTGGTGCACGATGTGCTGCAGGTCGGTGGTCGCCCCGGACAGGCGCTCCATCCGGGTGGGCGAACCGGGGAAGGCCGAGTACGGGGTCTGGATGACGGCGAGCTTGGCGTTCTCCGGCTGGCACATCACGTACACCAGGCGCAGGCAGTACTCCGGCAGCACGATGCTGTCGGCGTCCAGGGTCAGGATGAAATCGGCATCCGGGATCATCACCGAGCCCGACGCGCCCGCGGTGGAGAGCACCTTGCCCTGCGGGGTCTCCTTCACCTCGTAGCTGTGGCCCATCAGGCCGATGTAGCTGTTGAGGTTCATCGCCTTGTTCGCCTCCTGGGAGAGCGAGGAGTACAGCTTGCGCTCGAAGGAGGTCACCTCCCCGCGGAAGGTCCAGGCCAGCCGGCGGTGCAGCTGCAGCATCCGGGCCCGGGGCAGCGGGCTCTGGTCGTCGGCCCCGGCGACGAGGGCGGCGCCGACCGCCTCGAAGTCGTCGGCCAGGGCGCCGAGCACCTGCTCGGCGAAGAACTTGTCGACGTGGTCGGCGATCGGCTCCTCGGCGATCCGCATCCGCAGCCACTGCACCGCCCAGGCGAACTCGCCGGCCAGCTCTCGCATCTGGACCAGCACCTGCTCCGGCTCGGGGTCCTCCAGCTCGGACATCTCGAACTGCTCGAGGGTGCGGGCGAACCGCTCGCGCGGCTCGCTGAGCCACTCCTCCAGCTCCCCCGGCAACGCCCGCGCCCCCTCCAGCAACGCCTTGTTCGCCGCGGAACCCGGGTTGGGCGGGTCGTCGAGCAGCAGCACCACACGCAGGAAGGGGTACTCCTGCATCAGGGCCGAGAGCAGCGTCTTGCGCACCACCGCGATCTCCTCGCGGTAGGACGGCACGAGCACGGTCATGGTCGGCAGGGTGGTGTCGAAGAAGCCGTCGATGACGGCCCGCGGCACCCGCCGGTGGGCCCGGCTGCGGTACAGCGCCCCCTGCCGGGCGACCAGGTAGAGCAGCGCCGACAGCGCCAGCACCGAGGTGATGCCGACGTAGACGATCGTCTCGACCAGGAAGTCGATGTTGTTCTGGTACGAGCTGTTGATGATGCCGGTGATGAAGTATCCGAAGACGTAGGCCAGCCAGGCCAGGATCGTGAAGATGATCGCGATCCGGCCGATGGCGATCAGCCAGTCGCTGGCCGGCGGAGCCACCGGTGGCAGCGGCTTGTCCCGCAGGTCCGATCCGCGTTGCCGTTTGGGCCCGTCCGGATTGGTCGGGATGGCGGCTGGTGCGGGCGCGTCAACGTCGCCGATCATCTGCTTCTCCTGCCCCCGCTCACGTGGAGTCACCACCGTTCACACTCGTCCGAGTGGCTTCAATCGGACGGGTCAAACGGGTGTATTACACCCATTCAGGGTATCGCACATGATCAAAACATCGCGCAACGAGGCAGGTTTCGTCGCCCGGCCTGGACAGGATCGGGACCGTCGGCGTCAACGGGTCCGACCGGTGAACGGCCGGAGCCGGGGGCGCGGCCGGGGGGGGGCGCCCGCGCCCCGGGGGGGGGGGGGGCGGGGCGGG
>NZ_JBMDXT010000064.1:0-1792 GCF_048594475.1 Nakamurella sp.
CCGGGCGTGCGCGGCAGGGCGTCGGCCACCAGCCACCGGCGCGGCCGGGACGGGCCGGTCAGCACCCGGCGCGCGGCCGCCCGGATCCCGCCGAGGTCGGCTCCGGCGACCGGCTCCAGCACGGCCACGACGAGCTGGCCGAGCCGGGGATGGGCGGCCCCGACCACGGCGACGGCGGCCACCCCGGGCAGGGCCAGCAGGACCTGTTCGACGTCCTCGGCGACGACGGTCGCGCCGCCCGTGGTGATCGCGGCGTCGCCCCGGCCCCGGATCCGCAGCGCGGGCCCGGCCGGATCGTCGGGGGCGGACCGGTCCTCGGCCAGGTCGCCGACCGTGGCGAACCCGTCGGCGGCACGCCGGAACGGACCGCTGATGCCGGGCGGGTAGCCCAGCGACAGGTACGGCGACGAGACCCACAGGACGCCGGAGCGCAGCTCGACCCGGGCGCCGGGGAACGGGCGCAGCGGGCCGGGCGCCCGGCGGGCGGCGACGAACGAGAGCTCGGCGGCGCCGTAGTACTCGACGACGGCGAGACCGCGGGCCAGGGCGCGCGCGGCCAGCTCGTCGGGCAGGGGCGCCCCGGCCACCACCACGGTGTGCAGCGGCGCCCGACCGGCGCCCCGGTCCAGCTCGTCCAGCAGCGTGGCCAGCCGGGACGGCACCGCGTGGACGGCGGTGGCGATGGCGGGATCGTCCACCAGGTGCGCCCCGATCGCCAGGGTGTGCACGGCCGCGAACAGGTGCATGGTCGCGTGCAGGGGACCGGTCAGCAGCACCCGGTCGCCCGGGCCGATCCCGGTCAGCTCGCTGAACGGGGCGAACGACGAGGTCCACGACGCCGCGGTGCGCAGCACCGGCCGCGGGTGCCCGGACGTGCCGGAGGTGACCACGACCAGGAACGTCTCCGGGGGGAGCCGCCGGGCCCCGGCATCCGCCGGGCCGCCCGCCGGCGGCGCGGCGGGATCGGTGATCAGGACCGGGGTGCCGCGCCGGGCCGCGGCGAACACCGCGGCCAGCGCATCGACCGGAGCGGGCCCGGCGGCGACCGGAGGGCCCGGACGACCGCCGGGGGCCGTGCTGACGGCCGTGCCGAACTGCCGGTAGGTCAGGGTGCGCCCGCCCAGCGTGATGGCCGGGGCGTCGTCCTCGCGGCCGGGCCGCAGCGGACCCGGCCGGACGGGCGCCGCGATCAGGAGGAGACCTTCTGGGTCGGCGGCTGGGTGCCCGCCGAGCTCACGCCGGGGATCAGGCCGGGGTACGCCCGGTGCACCTGCTTGACCACGATCGCGGCCACGACCGCCTTGAGCACGTCGCCGGGCAGGAACGGCAGCGCCCCGGTCAGCGCGGTGGCCCAGCTGCCCGTCCGGATCGCCAGCCAGGTGATGCCGAAGACGTAGATGACCAGGGCCCCGCCGACCAGGTTGACCAGGATGCCCTGCCACAGCGGGTAACGGGGCAGGATCCGGGCGGTCAGCAGGCCGATGACCACGACGCCGACCAGCCAGCCCACCAGGTAGCCGGCCGACGGCCCGGCCCAGACCCCGAGGCCGCCCCGGCCGCCGGCCAGGAGCGGCAGGCCGGCCGAGGTCAGCACGAGGAACACCAGGACGGCCAGGAAGCCCTTGCGGGCGCCGAGAATGCCGCCGGTGAGCATGATGCCCAGGGTCTGCAGCGTGATCGGCACGCCGGTGGAGCCGATGGTGATGCTGCCGGGCAGGCCGAGGGCGGCGATCAGCGCGGCGAAGATGGCGATCTGGGCCAGGTCTCGCGCGGTGCTCTTGCGGTTCGCCAT